>JBOFDB010000276.1:0-6988 GCA_051646545.1 Sphingomonas sp. | reverse complement strand
CCGAAAGCGCGGCACAACTCGACGCGCTACGCCGCAATGCCCCCGATTTCGGCATCGATTATATCGACGCGACCGCGCCCGAGCAGGGGATCGTCCATGTCGTCGGGCCCGAACAGGGCTTCACGCTGCCGGGCACCACGCTTGTCTGCGGCGACAGCCATACCTCGGCGCATGGCGCGCTCGGCGCGCTCGCCTTCGGCATCGGCACCAGCGAGGTCGAGCATGTGCTGGCGACGCAGACGCTGCTGCTCAAGCAATCGCGTACTATGGAAGTGCGGATCGAGGGCGCGTTAGGGCAGGGTGTCTCCGCCAAGGATGTCGTGCTCGCGATCATCGGCCGCATCGGGGCGGCGGGCGGCACCGGCCATGTCATCGAATATACCGGCAGCGTAATCCGCGATTTGTCGATCGAGGGGCGGCTGACCATCGCCAATATGTCGATCGAGGCGGGCGCGCGGGCGGGGCTGATCGCGCCCGACGACAAGACTTTCGATTATTTGAAAGGTCGGCCGATGGCGCCCAAGGGCGAGGATTGGGATCGTGCGGTCGCCTGGTGGCGGACGCTCGCGACCGATCCGGGCGCGACCTATGACAAAAGCGTCGTCATCGATGCGGCAGATATCGCGCCCAGCGTCACCTGGGGCACCAGCCCCGAGGATGTCGTGCCGATTACCGGCGCGGTGCCCGATCCGATGAGCTTCGCCGACCCGTCCAAACAGGCCGCCGCGCGCAAATCGCTCGATTATATGGGCCTTACCCCGGGCACGGCGATGCGCGACGTGGCGATCAGCCATGTCTTCATCGGCAGCTGCACCAACAGCCGGATCGAGGATCTACGCGCCGCCGCCGCCATCGCCAAAGGCTGCCGGGTCGCCGCTGGCGTGCGCGCGCTGGTCGTTCCCGGATCGGGCCTCGTCAAGCGTCAGGCAGAGGCGGAAGGGGTGGCCGCCGCGTTGATCGAGGCGGGCTTTGAATGGCGCGAGCCGGGCTGTTCCATGTGTCTCGCGATGAACCCCGATAAAGTGCCGCCGGGCGAACGCTGCGCTTCCACTTCCAACCGGAATTTCGTAGGACGCCAAGGGCCTGGCGCGCGCACGCATCTCGTGTCGCCAGCAATGGCAGCGGCAGCAGCCGTTACGGGGCGGCTGACCGATGTCAGGGAATTGATGAAAGAGGGGTCGCTCACATGAAACGTGCTTTGTATCTGCTGGCGATGGGCACGGTGTTGAGCGGCGCGGCGGCGGTTTCCGTCAGCGGCCAGCCGAGCGGCGCGATCAAATTATGGCGGCTCGATTGCGGGTCGATCCAGGTCAACGACATGGACGCCTTTTCCGACGTCAAGGCCTATGTCGGGCGCAAGACGCGGATTACCGACAGCTGCTACCTGATCAAGCATGGCGAAACCTATATGCTGTGGGAAACGGGCCTGCCCGCGGCGCTGAAAGGCGCGGCGATGAACAGCAAGGACACGTTCTCGCCAACCGTCACCAAGACCGTGATCGAGCAGCTGAATGAAATCGGCATCAAGCCCGATCAGGTGTCGATTATCGGCATCAGCCATTATCATTTCGATCATCTCGGCCAGTCGGACGATTTCCCCAAGGCGAAGTTGCTGATCGGCACGCGCGATTGGGAGGCGATGCGCGCCAATCCGCTGCCGTTCGGGATCAACCCGACGCTCGCGACCAATTGGACGCAGAAGGGCGGGGCGGTCGATCCGGTGACTGGCGATCGCGACGTGTTTGGCGACGGCACGGTCACCATGCTGGAAACGCCGGGGCATACGCCGGGGCACCATTCGCTGCTCGTCCGGCTGACCGGGATGGGCCCCGTGCTGCTGTCGGGCGATGTCGCGCACTTCCGCGAAAATTATGACAGCAATGGCGTGCCCGGTTTCAATACCGATCGCGCCGATTCGCTTGCCTCGATCGAGCGGCTGAAAGGCATGGCCAAGAATGTGAATGCCACGGTCGTCATCCAGCATGACGCGCGCGACATTGCCAAGCTGCCCGCCTTCCCCGCGTCTGCCGATTGATGCAACCGGTTCGGCGCGTTGAGGGCGGCGCCTATCCCTGGGGCGCCAAGAATATCGACACCGACGTCATCATCCCGGCGCATTGGCTGAAAACCATCGCGCGGGCGGGGCTGGGCCGGGGCGCGTTTGAAACCGTCCGGGCCGAACCGGGCAATGTCTTTGACGATCCACGCTATAGCGGCAGCCCGATCCTGATCGCGGGTGACAATTTCGGCTGCGGATCAAGCCGCGAACATGCCGCCTGGGCCTTGGTCGATATGGGCGTTCAGGCAGTGATCGCGCCCAGCTTTTCCGACATATTTTCAGGCAACGCTTTTAAGAACGGCATCGTCGCCGTCGTGCTGCCGCAACCGGCAATCGATCGGCTGATCGCGGTGGCGGCGGAGCGCCAGCCGATCACCATCGATCTTGAAACAATGACGGTGACGACACCGTTTCAGGATCGATTTGCGTTCGACCTCGACCCGTTTCGCCGCCAATGCCTGATTGAGGGACTCGACGAAATCGGCCTGACGCTGGCAAGGGATGCGGCTATCGCCACCTATGAAGTCGGCATCGAGCAAAGTCGGCCATGGATCAGTCGGGAGAGAATGCATGAAGGGACTGCTGTCTAGCGCGCCGGGCGGCCCCGAAACATTGGTGCTGGGGGACTTGGCCGATCCGGTCGCTGGGCCGGGCCAGGTGGTCGTCGCGGTCAAGGCGTGCGCGATCAATTATCCCGACGTGTTGATCATCGAGGACAAATATCAAATTCGCCCGCCGCGCCCGTTTGCGCCCGGCGGCGAGATTGCCGGCGTGGTTGAAAGCGTGGGCGAAGGTGTGACGCGCGTTGCGCCGGGCGACCGCGTCATCGCGATGGTCGGCCATGGCGGTTTGGTTGAGAAAGTCGCGGTCGATGCCGCCCGCGTCCATGCCTTGCCTGAGGGCCGGTCGTTCGAGGAAGGATCGGCGCTGCTCCTCACTTATGCCACGACGATCCACGCGCTGCTCGATCGCGGGCATTTGAAGGAAGGCCAGAGCTTGCTGGTGCTGGGCGCCGCAGGCGGCGTCGGCCTAGCCGCGATCGAGCTTGGCAAGGCCTTTGGCGCGCGTGTCGTGGCGGCGGTGTCGAGCGAGGAAAAGGCGGCGGTGTGTCGCGAGGCGGGCGCGGATGACACGATCGTCTATGGCCGCGCGCCCTTTGACAAGGACCAGTCCAAGGCGTTGGCCGAGCAGTTCAAGGCGGCGGTCGGCCCGGCGGGCGCCGATGTCATCTACGACCCCGTCGGCGGCGATTATGCCGAACCCGCGCTGCGCTCAATCGCTTGGGAGGGGCGCTACCTCGTCATCGGCTTTCCCGCCGGCATCCCGCGTCTGCCGCTCAACCTGACGCTGCTCAAAAGCTGTGACGTGTGCGGCGTATTCTGGGGCGCTTTTGCCGCACGTGACTCACAGGCAAACCAGGCGCATGTCGACCGGCTGTTCCGGCTGTGGAAAGACGGCGCCATCGCCCCGCGCGTGACCGAGGTGTTCGACTTTGCCGATGGCGGCAAGGCAATCGCCAAAATGGCGGCCCGCGCCGCGATCGGGAAATTGGTGGTGCGGGTTGGGGCTTGATCCACGGATAAAACGCTCTCGACCGTGATGATAGGAACCAGCCCGTTGCCTTGTGCGGCGTGCCACCCTATCTCCTCGACGCGACACCCAGTGGAGACGGCCTTTCATGACCACCTTTGACGACCGGGAAAAGGCGTTTGAGGCGAAATTCGCGCATGACCAGGAATTTGTCTTCCGGGTTACCGCGCGGCGCAACCGGCTGCTTGGCCAATGGGCGGCGGGGCTGATGAAGCTGACGCCCGAGGAAACCGATGCCTATGCCAAGTCGGTCGTCCAGGCGGATTTCGAAGAGGCGGGAGACGAGGATGTCGTCCGCAAATTGCTGGGCGACCTGATCGCCGCCGGAGTCGAGATGGACGAGGCGACGGTGCGCACCGCGATCGAGGACAAGACCGTCGAGGCGCGCCGCCAGTTGCTGGAGGCGCTGTAACCATGCCGATGGCGGCGGATGAGATTGAGCGGCTGATTGTCGCGGGCATTCCCGATGCGGCGGTTGAGATTACCGATCTTGCCGGCGACGGCGATCATTATGCGGCGCGGGTGACCAGCGCCAGTTTTCGCGGGCTGCCGCGGATCAAGCAGCATCAGGCGGTTTATGCCGCGCTGGGCGGACGGATGGGCGGCGTGCTGCACGCGCTGCAATTGACCACCGCCGTCCCTGAATGAAGGATTGTAAGATGACCGAAGATACCCAGGCCCGCCTCGCCGACCTTGTCGCCAAGAACGACGTGCTGCTGTTCATGAAGGGGACGCCGCTGTTTCCCCAGTGCGGCTTTTCCAGCCGCGCGGTCGCCATTCTGCAGCATCTGAATGTCGAATTCGGTAGCGTCGATGTGCTGCAGGACCAGGCGATCCGTCAGGGAATCAAGGAGTTTTCGGACTGGCCGACGATTCCCCAGCTCTATGTGAAGGGCGAATTTGTCGGCGGCAGCGATATCATGATGGAAATGTATGACTCGGGCGAGCTGGCCGAATTGTTCTCTTCCCACGGGCTGGTAGGCGCGGCATAAGCATCGCTATCGAAGGCCAGCTAACGAGCCGCCAGAGCCGCCACGCTTGACCGGGGGGAGCGAATGAAATTGCCGGCACCGGAGGACCTTAGGGTCGCGACCGGCCCCCTTCCTCCACTGTTGATTTGCGATCTGACGCAAAGCTATTCGCCCGTCGCGGGCGGTGGCGTTGGCACCTATATGCGCGAAAAGCGCGATTACATCCTCAATCACACCCCGCACCGGCTGCTGCAGATCGTGCCCGGGCCGGAGGATAAGGTGGTTGTCGATGGCCGCCACATCTGGGCCGAGGTGGGCAGCGACCCGGTGCGCGGCAGCCCCAATTACCGGTTCATCCTGCGCACCAAGATCGTTCGCGAGCTGTTGGCACGCTATCGCCCCGATGTGGTGGAATCGCTTTGCCCCTGGGTATTGCCGTGGACCGCCATCCATCATCGCCGCGCTTTTCCGGGGACGACGCTGGTGGCGGGCTATTCCACCGATTTCCCCAACGCGCATGTCCACCGCGTCATGCTCCCCAAGGTGGGGCGTGTGCTGGCGGGGGGGCTGCGCTGGCTTTCTTATGGCTATGCCGAGATTACCTATCGCGAGTTCGACTGGGTCTATACGCTGAGCGAGGACATCCGTCAGATATTGGCGGGGCGGAAAATCCACCGTACCAGCGTGCTGCCGCTGGGGGTCGATACCACGACCTTTGCGCCCGAGCGCCGCGATGCCGGCTATCGCGCCGAACTGGGGCTGGGCGGCAACGGCCCGCTGCTGATTTACGCGGGCCGCATCGACAATGAAAAGCGCGCCGACCGGCTGGTCGATATGTTCCGCCGTATGCCGGGCGAGCTTGGCGCCGCGCTGGTTTTGATCGGCGATGGCAAGCTTGCCGAGCGGCTGAAGGCGGAAAGCGCGGGCCTCAACATCGCCTTTACGGGCTTTGAAGGTGTTCGGGTGCGCCTGGCGCGCGCGTTGGCGTCGGCCGACATCTATGTCTCGGCGATGGCGGACGAGACGTTCGGCATTTCGATCGTCGAGGCCCAGGCCTCTGGCCTGCCTGTCGTCGGGGTGGCGAGCGGGGCGATGATCGATCGCGTGCCGCCGGGCCTGGGCCTGCTGGGCGCGGTGGACGATGTCGATCAAATGGCGGCGAACGTGCAGGCGGTGTGGCAGGGTGACCACCGCGCGATGGGCAAAGCCGCCCGCGCGCACGTGCTCGATCGCTTCAGCTGGGATCGCACTTTCGAACAATTGCTGGGTGAGATTTATCCTCGCGCGCTGGCGCACACGGCCGAGCGGCTGGCCGGCAAGCGGCTTTATGGCGGGCGCGAACAACTGGCGGCAGCAGCGGGCTAAACCTTTACGGGGCGACGCCGGGGTTGGGCGGACTGGCGCGAGACTCCGGACAACAAGCACCAATCCGCCCAAGCTGAAGCGATATCGCTCGGCGTACCGGGCATGATGCAGTCGCCGTGCCAAACCGCGCAACGGGCTGTTTTCCGGCAGAGACAATGGTTAATGGCAGATGACGCGTCGCGCCGATCGTCAAGAAATCCGACACTGGCACGGCAGGGGCGGGGACGTGTCGCCCTTGCTATCGCTGGGCGCAGCCGCCACATCGCTCGCCATGGCAACGCTTCCCACTGGCGATGTGATGACGCTCGAGCCGCTGGTCGCGCGGGTGCTGGCGCCCAACCCGTCGCCTTATACCTTTACCGGCACCCAGACCTATATCGTCGGCGCCAGCGACGTTGCCGTTATCGATCCCGGGCCAGACGATCCGCGCCATATCGATGTCTTGGTCCGCGCCATTGATGGCCGCCCGGTCCGCGCCATCGCCTGCACCCATACGCACATCGATCACAGCCCCGCCGCCGCCGCACTGAAGGCCGCGACCGGCGCCCCGATCATCGGCTGTGCCCAACTCGCGCTCGACGATAGCGGCCCCCGTGCCGATGCCTCGTTCGATCGGGGCTATTCGCCCGACACGGTGCTGGGCGATGGCGAACGGATCAGCGGGGCGGGATGGACGATTGCCGCCGTCGCGACACCCGGCCATACCAGCAACCACCTCTGCTATGCGCTTGAGGAGAGTGGCGCGCTGTTCACCGGCGATCATGTCATGGGCTGGTCGACCAGCGTCGTCTCGCCGCCCGATGGCGACATGCACGCCTATATGGCCAGCCTGCAACGCCTGCATGACCGCGATGACCGTATTTATTATCCCGCCCATGGCGAGCCGGTGGAAAAACCGCGCCAGTTCGTGCGCGGGCTGATCGGCCATCGCCGCCAGCGCGAGAAGCAGATTTTGAAACTGCTCGATGAAGGGGTGGGACATGTTGCCGACATGGTGGCGCGC
>JBOFDB010000337.1:0-4437 GCA_051646545.1 Sphingomonas sp. | reverse complement strand
CTCATCGCCCTCCCAGGTCGGCTGTGCGCCCGGCCGGGTCGATTCGCCGCCCAGATCGATGATCGCGGCGCCGGCAACGGTCATGTCGATGCCGGCTGCGGTCGCGGCTTGCGGATCGTCATGCAGCTTGCCGCCATCGGAAAAGCTGTCGGGCGTGACGTTGAGGATGCCAGCGACCAATGGCTGGTCAAAGCGCAGGGTGCGGTCCCCCAGGACAAGCGGCGGGCGGGGCGCGTTGAAGCGGGCGTGGAGCGCGGCGGCGCGCTCATCGCTGGCGCCCAGCGTACGCTCGAACTCGGCGATGGATAGCGTGCGGCGGCGCCCGTCCTCGATCACCTCATAGACGGCAAACCACTGCAACCCACCCGCCAGCCGCGCCACCTCGCCATCACGGCCCACCGGTGTATCGACGAACTGGACGGGGCGGAGGTGGAGGGTGGTCATTTCATCCTCTGCTGTAAGGCTCGATCAACCCGTCCCGTTCGTGTCGAGCGACGTCGAGACACGGGTGGTTTACCCGATCGTCCGTGGCCCGCCCCTCGACGTCGCTCGGGGCGAACGGTTTTGGGCGGCTCTGCTAAGGCTGTGTCGCCAGCAGGTATGTCTGGCGCAGCGTATCGATCGGCTTCAGTCCGTCGTCATCCTGATAATGCCAGAAGGTCCAGCCATTGCAGGCCGGCGCGCCTTGCAGCGTCGCGCCGAGCTTGTGGATCGACCCCACCGCGCCGCACAGGCTTTCCAGGCTGCCATCGGCGCGGACGAGCGCGCGGTGGCGGCGCTTGGCGTCGGTCAGCACGCGGCCAGGACGCAGATAGCCGGTTTCGATCAGCGTACCGAACGGCACTTTCGGCGCGGCCTTGGGGCTCTGCATCGTCTTGACCGCCGATTCGTCGAGCGGCAGCGCCGCGGCAATGCGCGCCTCGGCGGCATCGATATAGACGTCTTCCCGCTCGATGCCGATCCAGCGTCGGCCCAGCCGCTTGGCGACCGCGCCGGTTGTCCCCGTGCCGAAAAACGGATCGAGCACGACATCGCCGGGCCGGGTGCAGGCGAGCAGGATGCGATAGATCAGCGCCTCGGGCTTTTGCGTCGGGTGGACCTTGGCCCCGTCCTTTTTCAGCCGTTCCTGCCCGCCGCAAATCGGAAATTCCCAATTGCTGCGCATTTGCAGTTCATCGTTCAGCGTCTTCATCGCGCGGTAATTAAAGGTATATTTGGCCTTCTCGCCCATCGCTGCCCAGATCAGCGTTTCATGCGCATTGGTAAAGCGCGTGCCCTTGAAATTGGGCATCGGGTTGGCCTTTACCCACACAATGTCGTTCAGGATCCAAAAGCCCAGATCCTGCACCGTCGTGCCGACGCGGAAGATATTGTGATAGCTGCCAATCACCCATAGCGTGCCATCATCCTTCAGAATGCGGCGCGCCTCGGTCAGCCAGGCGCGGGTGAAGCGATCATAAGCGGACAGGCTGTCAAATTTGTCCCACGCATCGGTGACGGCATCGACAAAGCTGCCATCGGGGCGGTGGAGGTCGCCGCCAAGCTGAAGATTATAGGGCGGATCGGCAAAGATCATATCGACCGATTTGGCCGGCAGCGCCCGCATCGCCTCAATGCAATCGCCCCGCAGGATGCGGTCGAGCGGCAGCGGCGCTGCCGGCACCGTGGTGCTGCTGCTGGCCCTGCGGACTTTCTCGATTACCCCCACCAGCGTCCCCTTTCGCTTGATACAGCGCCGATGAGCGCGAAAGCGTCGACTCCCGTCAAGCACGAAATGGTTAATAAGTTCGCTTTCTAAGCCGTTAACCTTTCAGAACATTTCAGCAATTATCCACATATTGAGTCCCATGGTTATCCACAGCCCCAATTGCTTGGGGTGTGGCGCGAAAGACTCACAAATCGAGATATGCCTGCGCAACCGGCGCAAAGCTGCGGCGGTGAAGCGGGCTGGGGCCATGGCTGCGCAGCGCGGCCAAATGCTCGGCGCTGCCATAGCCTTTGTTCGACGCCCAGCCATAAGACGGGTGGTCGGCATGCGCTGCAATCATCAAGCGATCGCGGTGATGCTTGGCGATGATGCTAGCCGCCGCGATCGACAGGCTGAGCGCGTCGCCGCCAATGATGGCGCGGGAGGGGTGCGGCCAATCGGGGCAGCGATTGCCGTCGACCAGCACCATCGCCGGGGGCTGGCCGATCGCCGCGGCCAGCGCATCGACCGCGCGGCGCATGGCGAGCATCGTCGCCCATAAGATGTTGAGCCGGTCAATCTCCTCAACCGAGGCGATGCCGATGCCGATGCGGGCGTAGGCCCACAAGGCATCGTGGAGGCGCGCGCGCGCGGCGTGGCCAAGCGCTTTCGAATCATCGATGCCATCGGGCACGCAATCCCGATCGAGCAGCACGGCGGCGGCGACCACCGGCCCGGCAAGCGGTCCGCGCCCCGCCTCGTCGACGCCCACCACCGGCGCCGGGTGCCGCGCTTCATGCGCGAAGTCAGGCATCGCCCGACTCCCCCGGCAAGCGCCACGGCGGATAGCGACGATTTTCGCCCGCCTGATAGAGGCAGAGGTGATTGCCCGAAGGATCGCGCAGCCGCGCTTCGCGCCACCGCCAGTCCTGATCGACGGGCAGATGATCAAACGCGATGCCCGCTGCCTGCAGCCGGGCGACATCTGCGTCGAGATCCTCGCATTCGAAGAACAGCGTCGGCACCGCGCCCGTCTCTAGCGACATCGTCGCGCCGCCCGCCGCCTCAAACCGGGCATAATGCGCATCGTCGGTGGTGACGATCTGCGCGAGCCCCAGCCTTTGATAGAAGGACTGCGTGGCGAGCGGGTCGGTCTGCGGGAGCGTCACCTGGTTGAGCCGCGCGCCCGGCCCGAGATCGAGGCGCACCCGCTGATGCCCCATCGGGCCATGCCCGGCCCCAAATCCCGGCGCATCCTTGATCGCCAGCCGCACAAACTGCCGCGCCTGCGCAATGGCGGTGGCGAGCGGCCGGCCCATCGCGAGATAGGTGGCGATGGCGCTGGCGAGCGTGCAGCCTGTGCCATGGGTGCTGCTCGTCGCGATGCGCTCGCTTTCCCAGCGCTCGATCTCGACGCCGCCGACGATCAGCCGGTCGACCAGCACGTCGCCCTCGCCATGCCCGCCCTTGAGCAGGACGACCATCCCCCGCCCCGCTGGTGCTGAGCTTGTCGAAGCGGCCTTCTTCGCGGTCGGCACTGGTGACAAGGGCAGCGCTTCGACAGGCGCAGCGCGAACGGAGGACGTGGGCAACCGATGCTGGATGACCGCCCATTCCGGCAAATTGGGCGTCGTCACCGTCGCCAGCGCCATCAAGCGGGCAAAGGCGGCGATCGTCGCGTCATCGGCGAGCACCGCGCCGCTGGTGGCGACCATGACGGGATCGAAGACGATCGGCAGCGTTTCCGGCGTCAGCTCGCCCAGCAAATCGGCCACCGCCGCGGCCGTTTCCGCCGAGCCCAGCATGCCGATTTTCACCGCATCGACGCCGATATCGCTCCATACCGACCTGATCTGGGCCACGACCATCGCGGTCGGCACCGGATGCACCGCCTGCAAGCCGATGGTGTTCTGCGCCGTCACCGCCGTCACCGCCGTCATCGCATGGCCGCCGAGCATGGTAACGGTCTTGATATCGGCCTGAATGCCCGCGCCGCCACCCGAATCCGATCCGGCGATGATCAGGATGCGCGGCGTCTTCATCGCACGATCCCAGCGCCGAAGTTGACGAAGTTGACACTACGTCCCCCCTGTGTTGCCCACTCCGGCAGCGTCCGACGGCCGCGAGGGTGACGGCGCAGCGACGGGCGAGCGATGATCGGCCGATTGGGGCGCATCGCGGCAATGTCGCACGGCGTTGACGGGTAGGACAGCATCAGTCTTTGAAACGGCGCTCGGTCGAGCCGGGATATTTGGCCAGCATCTTGCCAACCCGCGTCGGCCGATCGAGCAATTCGCCCCCGCAATTGGGGCAGCGCTCATCGAGCGCGTCGGCGCAATCCGCGCAGAAAGTGCATTCGAACGAGCAGATGAACGCGCCCGGCTCATTGGCGGGCAAATCGGTACCGCAGCGTTCGCAGTCAGGGCGCATGTCGAGCATGGCACGATCAATCCGGGCAACGCCGCTCCATCAGCGGCACCCGCAGATGGCATATCGCAACCACGCGGTCCATGCGCATTCCACCCGGCCGCCGCGATGATCGGCGACGGCCGGGTGGCGAGCAGATCAGGGCAGCGGCTTCAGTTCGCGGTAAACGTGGCTCACCGCTACCTTGTTGGTCGTATGGCAGGCAAAGCAGTTCGAGCTGGCTGCCGATGCATTGCCGCCCTGGACGAAGGTTTCCATCGTGGCATTGGCAAGGTGATTGGTGCCCGCCTGATTATCGCTGCTGGGCGCGGCACCAAAAATCG
>JBOFDB010000277.1:0-1131 GCA_051646545.1 Sphingomonas sp. | reverse complement strand
GAACTCCATGGCCAGAACACCGCCAACAAGCTGGTGCTGTGGGGCTTTGTCCCGCTGATCCTGTCGATCCTGCTGACCGTGCTGGTGCTGGTGTTGCCGGCGGCGCGGGAGATGGAGGCAGCGCGGCTTTCGGCGTTCGAGATGATCCTTGGCTCCTCGCCGCGGCTGATGGCGGCGGGGATCGTTGCCTATGGCACCTCGCAATTCCTGAATGTCCAGATTTTCAGCCGTCTGCGCGGGGTCGATGATGGCCGCCCGCGCACGGGCTGGCTCGCCGTGCGTGGTGCCATTGCCAGCGCATTGTCACAGATCGTCGATACATTGCTGTTTGTCACCATCGCCTTTTACGGCGTGTTCCCGATTGCCCAGCTGATGGCCGGGCAGATGCTGGCAAAGGTCGCGCTCAGCCTGCTGGTCATCCCGTTCGTGATCACCGGGTTGGTCGCTTATGGCCGCAGTCTGGATAGCGAGGAAGCTGCACCATGATGGCCCACGCGCCCGATCCCGCGATGCTGACCAAGACCGAGACCTTGGTCGAGGCGCTGCCCTATTTGCAGCGCTATGCGGGCAAGACTTTTGTCATCAAATATGGCGGCCACGCGATGGGCGACCCTGAGGCTGCGCAGGATTTTGCCGAAGATATCGTGCTGCTGAAAGCCGTCGGCATCAATCCGGTGGTGGTGCATGGCGGCGGGCCACAGATCGGCGCGATGCTGGAAAAGCTGGGCGTCCAGTCGAGCTTCGTCGATGGCCTGCGCGTCACTGATGCGGAGACCGCCAAGGTCGCCGAAATGGTGCTGTCGGGCGCGATCAACAAGGAAATCGTCGGCTGGATCGGCGCCAAGGGTGGCCGCGCCATCGGCCTGTCGGGCAAGGATGCGCGGCTGGTGGTCGCGCGCAAGCTGACCCGCAAGCAGCGCGACCCCGACAGCGCCATCGAACGGGTGATCGACCTCGGCTTTGTGGGTGATCCGGCCTATGTCGACCGCACGGTCCTCGACACGCAAATCGCCGCGGGCCTGATCCCGGTAATCGCGCCGATTGCGATCGGTGAGGATGGGCACACATATAATGTCAACGCTGACACCATGGCGGGCGCGATTGCAGCGGCGCTGGGCGCATCGCGGCTCT
>JBOFDB010000159.1:0-1564 GCA_051646545.1 Sphingomonas sp. | reverse complement strand
CAGCGCCTCGGATAAGTCTTCCGCGATCAGGCCGATACCGGCGGCAAGACCCGCCTCGCCATGCAGCCAGACACCGGCGCAAGCCGCCTCGAAGGCGGGCATGCGGGCCGCCAGCAGGCCCGTGACGATGCCGGCCAGCACATCGCCGGAACCGGCGGTGGCGAGCCAGGGCGGCGCATTGGCGGCGATCGCCGCCCGCCCGTCGGGCGCGGCGACCACCGTATCGGGCCCCTTCGACACCACCACCGCGCCCGACAGCACGGCGGCGGCACGGGCTGCCTCGAGCTTGGAAGCGGCCTCGGCCGGGCCGAACAGCCGCTTGAATTCGCCGGCATGCGGGGTCAGCACGACCGGCCGGCCGGGCCAGGCCTTGATGCCGGTGAACAGCCGGTCGGCCTCGCCGGCGAAACTGGTCAGCGCGTCGGCATCGAGCACCGTCGCCGCGCCGCTCGCCAGGGCCTCGGCGACCAGGGCGCGCGTGCCGTCGCCGACGCCGAGCGCCGGACCGAGGCAGACGGCGTTGCGGCGCGGGTCGGCCAGGATCTCGTTCAGGCCCGCGGCGCCCGCCATGCGCGCCAGCATGATGGCGGTCAGATGCGCCGCATTGACGCTGAGCGCCTCAGGCGGCGAAGCGAGCGTCACCAGCCCCGCCCCTGCTCTCAGCGCGCCACGCGCGGCAAGCCGCGCCGCGCCGGTCTCGGCGAGGCCACCCGAGACCACCACCGCATGGCCGCGATCGTATTTATGCGCGGTCACCTTCGGGAACGGAAACAGGCCGCGCCACAGGGCCGGCTCGTTGGCGAAGGTCTTCGGCGCGATGGCCGCGAGCACCTCGTCGGTGATGCCGATATCGGCGGCGCGAAGCGTTCCGCAATGAAGCCGCCCGGGCATCAGCAGGTGGCCGGGCTTGCGCCGGTAGAAGGTGACGGTTTCGTCGGCCTCCACCGCGATGCCGCGCGGCTGGCCGGTGGCTCCGTCTATGCCGGAGGGAATGTCGACGGCTACCACCCGGCAGGCCGAGCTGTTCAGCCGGGCGATCAGCTCGGCCGCCACGCCGGTGATGTCGCGCGACAAGCCGGCGCCGTAAAGCGCGTCGACGACCAGCCCCGCCGAGGCCTCCGACCATTCCGACAGGGGCTCGACCGGCCCATGCCACTCGGCTGCGGCCGCCACCGCATCTGTCGCCCGGTCATCCGGCGGCCCGTCGCAAAACAGCGTCACGCGATAGCCGCGGTGCTTGAGGATGCGGCCGGCGACATAACCGTCGCCGCCATTGTTGCCGGGGCCGCAGACCACCGCGACCCGGCCGCCCAGCGGCGCCGAACGCGACACGGCGTCGGCAACCGCCAGGCCGGCACGCGCCATCAGCACCTCGCCTGACGGGCCGGCGGCAATCGTCAGCCGGTCGGCCTCGGCCATTTCCGTGGGCGTAAGCAATGCAGGCATGGTCAAACACTGGCCGTAAGGCCGATCCAGCGTCAACCCTTGCAGCTCAGGGCAGGCTATTCGGGTCAATTTGCACAACAAATAAGCAAATAAGAAAGCTCTCCTCTTGCGTCATCCA
>JBOFDB010000111.1:0-1360 GCA_051646545.1 Sphingomonas sp. | reverse complement strand
AAACGTCTGCACGCCCAGGCTGACGCGACTGACATTGTTGCGGCCGATGGCGGCTGCCCATTGCCAGTCGAACCCGCGCGGATCGACCTCGACCGAGACCGATGGTGCATCGAGCCGGAAGGCGCGCGCCAGGCGCAGCATCAGCGCGTCAAAATCCTCCGGCGCCAGCGCGTTCGGGCTGCCGCCGCCCCAGGCGATCCGGCCGACAACGCCCCTGCCGCGAAGCGCCGCACCGACCATGTCTATCTCTTCGCCCAGCCGCTGCAGATAGGCCTGGACGCGGCTGGTGCGGTTGGCCGCACCCGTGTTGCAGCCGCAATACCAGCACAGCTCGTGGCAATAGGGCACGTGGAGATAGAGCGACACCGGCGTATCCAGCGCCACGTTGCGCAACGCCACTGCCATGTCCGACGGGCCGACATCGCCGGCAAATTCGGCGGCGGTTGGGAAGCTGGTGTAGCGCGGCACCGGCTGGCTCAGCAGATCGGGATAGTAAGACCACATGCAACGCTGATTGCACGACGCGCAGCTACCATAGTTGACGCGGATCAAAGCCGGTGCCGGTGCCGGCCCATATTTCCCCGCCCAGCAACCGCAAAAGGGGACATATGATGAAGCTGGCTGGTTCATTGATCGCACTGGCGATCGGCGCAGGCATGATCGCGGCGCCCGCATCGGCAAAGGAAGGCGAGGGGCTGAAGGCGCACGACGTGCTGCTGCGCGTGCGCGGCATCTGGGTCGCGCCCAATGGCACGTCGGACGGGATCGTGCCGACTTTGCCGGGCGACCGGCTGAGCGTGCACGACTCGTTCGCGCCAGAAGTTGACGTTACCTGGATGGCGACCAAGCATATCGGTTTCGAGCTGATCGCGGCGACCACGCGGCACACCGCGCATGGCAAGGCGGGCGTCACCGCCACGCTGGGGCCAGTCGTCAACACCTGGGTGCTGCCACCGACGCTGACCGCGCAATATCATCTCAACTCGAACGGCAAGGTGCGGCCCTATGTCGGCGCGGGCATCAACTATACCGTGTTCTGGAACGAGAAGGCGACGACGCAGCTGACCAACGCCGTCGGGCCAACCCGCGTCCACATCAACGACAGCGTCGGCTACGCGCTGCAGGGCGGTGTCGACATCGACATCAACAAGCGGTTCTTCCTCAATCTCGACGCCAAATATGTCGACATGAGCCCGCGCGCGACCATCTACACGACCGCGCTCGGCACGCAGACGGTGAAGACGCGGATCAGCCCGGTGATCGTGGGCGTAGGCTTCGGCATCCGGCTGTAGAAAAGGGGCGAAGGCCGGATTGCCGAGGGGGCGGGCAGCAATGTCCGCCCCTTTTCTGCGCGAATGTT
>JBOFDB010000260.1:0-4639 GCA_051646545.1 Sphingomonas sp. | reverse complement strand
GGCGGCGAAGAATTCGTGGGGGTAATGCGCCTTGAGCCACGCTGTCTGATAGGCAAGCAAGGCATAGGCCGCGGCGTGCGACTTGTTGAAGCCATAGCCCGCGAACTTGTCGATCAAGTCGAACAAGTCATTCGCCTTGGCGGCAGGGATGTTGTTGGCCTTGGCGCAACCTTCGACGAAGATCGCGCGCTGCGCGTCCATCTCCGCCTTGATCTTCTTGCCCATGGCGCGCCGCAGAAGGTCGGCGCCGCCAAGCGAATAGCCCGCCAGCACCTGGGCGGCCTGCATCACCTGTTCCTGATAGACGAAAATGCCATAGGTTTCGGCCAGGATCGGCTCGAGCAGCGGGTGCGGGTAGGTAATATCTTCCTGCCCGTTTTTGCGGCGGCCGAAACTCGGGATATTATCCATCGGCCCCGGCCGGTAGAGCGAGACGAGCGCGATTATGTCACCGAAATTGGATGGGCGGACCGCCGACAGCGTGCGGCGCATGCCTTCCGATTCTAACTGGAACACGCCGACCGTGTCGCCACGCTGGAGCAGCGCGTAAACGTCGGGATCATCCCAGGCGAGCGCATCGAGATCGATCGTCACGCCGCGATCGGCGAGCATCTCGACGGCTTTCTTGAGCACCGACAGCGTTTTCAGGCCGAGAAAGTCGAACTTTACCAGCCCGGCGCCCTCGACATATTTCATGTCGAACTGGGTGACCGGCATGTCGGAGCGCGGATCGCGGTAGAGCGGCACCAGCTCGGCAAGCGGGCGATCGCCGATCACCACGCCAGCGGCATGGGTCGAGCTGTGGCGCGGCAGCCCCTCCAGCTTCATCGCGAGATCGAGCAGATGCCGGACATCGGGATCGCTGTCATATTCGGCCTTGAGCTCGCTGACGCCGTTCAGCGCGCGGTCGAGCCGCCAGGGATCGGTCGGGTGGTTGGGGACGAGCTTAGCGAGGCGATCGACCTGACCATAGCTCATCTGCAGCACCCGGCCCGTATCCTTTAGCACCGCGCGCGCCTTCAGCTTCCCGAAGGTGATGATCTGCGCGACCTGATCACGGCCATATTTTTCCTGCACGTAACGGATCACTTCGCCGCGCCGCGTTTCGCAGAAATCGATGTCGAAGTCGGGCATCGAAACGCGTTCGGGGTTGAGGAAACGTTCGAACAGCAGGCCGAGCTTGATCGGGTCGAGATCGGTGATCGTCAGCGCCCAGGCAACGACGCTGCCCGCGCCCGATCCGCGCCCCGGCCCCACGGGAATGTCATGCGCCTTTGCCCATTGGATGAAATCGGCAACGATCAGGAAATAGCCGGGGAACCCCATCTGGATGATGACATCGAGCTCGAACGCCAGTCGGTCACGATAGGGCTTGGTCCAGTCATTGTCTTCCCCTCCCGCTAGCGGGAGGGGGTCGGGGGGTGGGCCCCCGTCTTCGGCACGTGGATCGCTGGCGGATAGCGGCTGCCCACCCCCAACCCCCTCCCGCAGGCGGGAGGGGGCTTGTCGCTTTTCAAGCTCCGCAATCCGGGCCAGCCGCTTTTCCAGCCCCTCGCTTGCGCGCTGCCGCAACAGCGCCGCTTCGCCCTCGCGATCACCCGCCAGGCTCGGCAGGATCGGCTTGCGCTTCGGCGCCAGCACCGCACAGCGTTGCGCCACCACCAATGTGTTGGCGATCGCTTCCGGCAGATCGTCGAACAGCGCCCGCATGTCCTTGGCGGGCTTCATCCACGCATCGGGTGACGATTTCGGCCGGTCTTCGCTGGCGATATAGGTGGAATTGGCGATGCACAGCATTGCATCATGCGCGGGCAAAAAGGCCTGATCGGCAAAGCAGCAGGGATTGGTCGCAACAATCGGCAGGTCGCGATCATAAGCAAGGTCAAGCAAGTGCGGCTCGGCCGCGCCCTCGACAGGGTCGAGCCGGCGCACCAATTCGATATGGAGCCGGTCGCCAAACAGCGCCTGCAGCCGGTCGGTATAAGCCAGCGCCGCATCGGGCTGATCCTCGGCAAACAACCGCGCCAGAGCGCCTTCGCGCCCGGCGGTCAGCGCGATCAGGCCATCGGCGTGCCGGGCAAGCGCGGCAAAGTCGACATGCGGGTCACGCTCGATCGGCCGATCAAGATGCGCCTGCGACACTAGCGCGCAAAGATTGCGATAGCCCGTCTCGTCCTGCGCATAAAGCGCGAGCCAGTCGATCGGCACTGTCACGCCGTCCGGCATATCCGGCCGCGCCACCCCCAACATGGTGCCGATAATGGGCTGCACCCCTGCCCCCATCGCCGCATCGGAAAAGGCCATGGCAGCATAAAGCCCGTTACGATCGGTCAGCGCGGCGGCGGGAAAGCCCAGTTCCGCCGCGCGCTTGGCGATCGCCTTAGGCTCGATCGCGCCGTCGAGCATGGTGTAGCTAGAAAAAATGCGTAAGGGGACAAAGCCGGAATGGGGCATCGCCGGATGCTAAGCGAACCAGGGTGGCTTTGCCAGAGCAGCAGCGCCCCGGCCCCGCCAATCTCCTGTGGATTATGCCAGTCGCTTCAGCACAAGCGGCAGCACGATCCGCCGCAGCGTGATCAGGACGGCCAGTGCGCCGAGTTGGACATAGGCGGCAAGCGGGAAATCGAACACCGCCATTGGCGCCACGAACGCCGGCAACGCCAATGCCGTCGTGACGCGTCGCCAGCGATAGCGCTGCGGCACATCGGGGTGGAGCAAGCCGGGGCGCACCGCCACATACAGCCATGTCGCCCAGGAAATGGCGCCGCAAACCCCCATCGTCGCGCTGTAGAAGCGGAAGGCTTCATCGCCGAGATGCTCGGCATAAAGCATGCGCGCCGCCGTCGGGATGACCGCGACCACGCACAGCAAGGCCAGCGTCAGCGCCGTCAGCGGCATATCGACGCGCCGCAGCCGCGCGAACAGGTTGCGATGCTGGAGCCAGAACATGCCCGTCAGCAGGAAGCTGATGCCATAAGCCAGGATCGGGCGGCGGATCGCGTCGAGCAGGTCGCCATGGAAACCCTCTGCCGGGCGAATTTCGAGCGCCGCCAGCGTGACCGCAATGGCGAACACCCCGTCCGACAACATCAACAGCCGGTCATAAGCATGGCGGCGGATATGCGCGTCCAGTCCCTCGCTCGTCGCGAGAGACTCTGGCTCAGCGACCATCAGAGCAGATCCTCAATGTCCTTTTCCAGGCTGGCGGGCGTCACATTGGGCGCATAGCGGCGCAGCACCTTGCCATGGCGATCGACGAGGAACTTGGTGAAATTCCACTTGATTGCCTGCGTGCCCATCAGCCCGGGCGCGGCTTTCTTGAGCGCGGCAAACAGCGGGTCGGCGTTGGGACCGTTGACCTCGACCTTTGAAAAGACGGGAAAGGTCACGTCGTAATTGACCGTGCAGAACTGCGCGATTTCCGCCGCATCGCCGGGCTCCTGCGCGCCGAACTGGTTGCAGGGGAAAGCCAGCACCTCAAAGCCGCGATCGGCATATTTACGATGCAGTGCCTCCAGCCCGGCATATTGCGGGGTGAAGCCGCATTTGGAGGCGGTGTTGACAATCAGCAGCACCTTGCCGGCATAATCGGCGAGCGACGCGGTCTTGCCGCCTGGTGCCTTCACCTCGAAATCGGTAATCGCGATCATGCCCCTTCCCCGTCGTGCAGCGCGAGCAGATGCGCGAGGTTGCGCTTCACCCCCGGCCATTCGCTCGCGATGATCGAATAAACGACAAGATCGCGATGCCGTCCATCCAGTAACTGATGGTTGCGCAGCACGCCATCGCGCTTGGCGCCGAGCCGCTCAATCGCGGCCTGGCTACGGCGATTAAACCAGTCGGTGCGGATTTCAACGACCGCACAGTCCATCACCTCAAAGGCATGGGTCAGCAGCAACTGCTTGGCCTCGGTGTTGACGCCGGTGCGCTGGACCGATCGCGCATAAAAAGTGCCGCCAATCTCCAGCCGCTTATGCGCCTCGTTCATCCGCATATAGCGCGTCTGGCCAACGATTGCGCCATCGCTAGGGCGGGTGACGACGAATGGCATGACGCGACCGGCATCGCGATCGCGAAACAGCGCGGCCATATAGGCGTCAGGGTTTTTCAGGCCGGAAGCCGTGGTGTAAAAGAGCTCGGTGGTCTTGCCATCGGCGGCAGCCGCGACAATACCGACCACATCCTCTGCCACGACAGGCCGCAGCACGACATGCCGCCCGGCAAGCGTCGGTTGTTCACGCCAGGGGTTCACGACTTGGAACCTTGCGGAGGAGAAGCGCTGACCGACCCCAAGAAATAGGCTGCATCATAAGCGCCATCCGGGTCGATCGTTCGGTCCTTGGTATTTGGCTTCGCAAAGCGCGCGGCCGCTTTCCAGGCAACATTTCCAGATACAGGATGCGAGGCGCATTCAATTTGGTCCGACCTAATCGGCTCGCCAGGCTTCACCGGGCCGCTCAATTGACAGGTCCACACCGTCCCAGCGAGATATGCCATATTTAACGAAGCCACGGGGTACCGTTGCGCCAAGCGCATGGCCATTGGGTCATAGCTTACACCCCGAACGTTGATGGTGTGTCTGCGGGCATGAGCGTTGCCCGCCAGCACAAGAACATGCCGATAGCGGGCCCTGTCTACA
>JBOFDB010000312.1:0-1289 GCA_051646545.1 Sphingomonas sp. | reverse complement strand
AGAGCGAAGGCCGCTCGCATCCGCTCACGCTGCGCCACCTTGGTCGCCGGTCAGAAGCGCGGATCGAAGATGAAATGGCGACGGCCATCCGGCGCGCGCTGGTGGAGGAGAAAGAGGGTGACCTGCTGGCCTTCCTCCCCGGGGTTGCCGAAATCGAGCGGACGGCGGAGCGGCTGGCAGGCGTGGCCGCAGATATCCACCGCCTGCATGGCACCCTCGACCCGGCGGACCAGCGCGCGGCCATCCGCAAGGGGAAGGCGCGCAAGATCATCCTCGCCACCAGCATCGCCGAGACCAGCCTGACCATCGACGGGGTGCGCATTGTCGTCGATTCCGGCCTTGCCCGCCGCGCCCGCTATGACCGGCAGGCGGGGTCAACGCGGCTCGTCACCGAACGCGCCAGCCAGGCCGCCGTCACTCAGCGTGCCGGGCGCGCCGCCCGGCAGGGTCCGGGTTTCGCCTACCGCCGGTGGGAGGAGGCGGCGACTGCGGGCCTCCCGCGTTTTGATCCGCCGGAAATTCTCGAAGCCGATCTGTCGCCGCTGCTGCTGGATTGCGCGCTATGGGGCGTCACGGATCCGGCAACGCTGCGCTGGATCGACCCGCCCCCCGCTGCTGCGGTATCAGAGGCTCGAACGCGGCTGACTGAGTTGGGGGCCATCGCGGCCGGCGGCACGATAACCGACCACGGCCGCGCCATGGCCCGCTTGCCGCTGCCGCCTCGCCTCGCCCATATGCTGATTGCGGCCAATGATCGCGGCATGGCCGCTTTGGCTACCGAAGTTGCCGTGCTGCTTTCCGAACGCGGGCTTGGCGGGCAAGACGTCGATCTGGAAGTCAGACTCGCGCGCTGGCGCCGCGAGCGCGGCACGCGGGCGGATGCGGCAAAAGGGCTCGCCCGGCGGTGGGCGCAGCTGCTGGAGGGTCAAACCGGTCCGCGGACGTCTGACGTTCTGGGCATCGGCGCTGCGATAGCGTTGGCGTTTCCAGACCGTATCGCCAAGCGCCGCGATGCCAGCGGCGAATATTGGCTCAGCAGCGGGGGCAGGGGCTTTCGCCTCGATCCTGCACACCCGCTCGCCCGGCAAGACTGGTTGGCGGTCGCCGACATTCAGGGCGCGGCCTCAGGCGCCCGTATCCTCAGTGCAGCTGTCATTGATTTTGCCGAGATTGAGGCGCTGCTCGCGGACCAGATCAGCAGCGGCGCACATGTGACCTTTGATCCGGCCACGGGCGGCGTGCGGACGGAAACCGGACGGCGATTGGGTGCGATAATTTTGAGCAAGGGG
>JBOFDB010000228.1:0-5132 GCA_051646545.1 Sphingomonas sp. | reverse complement strand
TGACGACGGGGTCGACACGCGGGAAATGCTCGGTGCCCCAGCCGCCAGCAGCGCGTCCACCGTCGCCGCGCCGGATCGCGCCAGCCCCAGCACCGCATAGCGTTTGCCGCGCCAGGTGGGGCTGGCGATCATGCGATCCCGCCCTCGCCCCTTCCGACGTCCCCGGCAAAGGCCGGGGTCCAGCTTCGGGCCGGTTGCAACTGGACCCCGGCGTTCGCCGGGGGAGGCATGAAGGGGAACGCCACCGCCGTCACCGCAGCTTCAGCGTCGACAGGCCAGCAAGCGCCAGCACCAGCGCGATAATCCAGAAGCGCACGACAACGGTCGGTTCGGCCCAGCCAAGCTGCTCAAAATGGTGGTGGATCGGCGCCATTTTGAACACGCGCTTGCCGGTGCGCTTAAAGATGAACACCTGGATGATGACGCTCAGCGCCTCGACCACGAACAGCCCGCCGATGATGCCGAGCACGATTTCGTGATGCGCCACCACCGCAATCGTGCCGAGCGCGCCGCCCAAAGCAAGGCTGCCGGTATCGCCCATGAACACCGCCGCCGGTGGCGCGTTGAACCACAGAAACGCCAGCCCCGCCCCCACCATCGCGCCGCAGAAAATCGCAAGATCGCCCGAACGCGGCACATGGGGAATGCCGAGATATTCGGCGAATTTGGCATTGCCGGTCAGATAAGCGATCAGCATGAAGCTGACCGCCGCGATAATCACCGGCATCGTCGCCAGCCCATCCAGCCCATCGGTCAGATTCACTGCATTGCCGAACGCGACGATCGTGAAGGCGGCAAAAGCGACATAGAGATAACCGATGTCGAAGCCCTTGTCGTAAAAGGGCAGATAGAGCGTCATGCCGTTCAGTCGGCTGATCAGGAACGCCGCGCCCCCGGCAATCGCGAATTCGCCGAGCAGGCGGATACGGCCCGATACGCCCGCCGTCTTCTGCTTGCGCACCTTGTCATAATCGTCGAGGAAACCGATCAGGCCAAAACCCAGCGTCACGAACAGGCACGCCCAGACATAGGGATTGGTGAGGTCCATCCACAAAAGGCTGGAGACGACCAGGCTGGTCAGGATCATCAGCCCGCCCATGGTCGGCGTGCCGCGCTTGGCGAGGTGCGATTGCGGGCCATCATCGCGGATCGGCTGGCCCTTGCCCTGCCGCACGCGCAGCCAGCCGATAAAGCGCGGCCCGATGATGAGGCCCAGAAACAGCGCCGTCGCCACTGCCCCGCCTGAGCGGAAGCTCAAATAGCGGATGAGGTTCAGTGCCCCCGGAAAGCCCAGCGACTGCGCAATAAGATATAGCATTATCCCTGGCCCCTCAGACTTGCGACGACCGCCGCCAGCCCCACACTATTCGATCCCTTGATGAGCACCGCATCGCCGGGCGCAAGCACGTGCATGAGTGCTTGCCGCGCCGCCGCCGCATCTGCCACATGAACGAAATCGACGCCGCGCTCAAGCAGCGTCGACGCCAGCGCGCTCATCTCGTCGCCGACCAGCACGGCGTGCGCCACCCCGGCCGCTGCAACGGGCTCGGCAAGCTCGGCGTGATAGGCGGCAGTATCGCTGCCCAGCTCGCGCATTGCGCCGAGTACAGCGATCTTCCGGGCGACCGGTTCGGCCCCCAGTACCGCCAAAGTCGCGCGCATCGAGGCGGGATTGGCATTATAGCTTTCGTCGATCACCAGCGCCTTGCCGTCGCCCACCGCTGCCATGAAGCGCGCGCCCCGACCGGGTAGATCGCTCATCTCGGCGAGCGCGAGGCCCGCCAGGGCAACGTCGGCGCCCGCCGCTTCCACCGCCGCCAGCACCGCGAGCGCGTTCGACACCCAATGCGCGCCGGGCAAGCCGATGGTGAAGCTCAGCTCCCGCTCGCGCAGCCGGGCGGTGACGAAGGTGCCGCCGGTTTCGGTCCGCATCGTTTCAACCGCGCGGACATCGGCACCCTGGTTGAGGCCAAAGCTGATGACGGCTTCGGCATGAAGGCGCGCCGCCGCGTCGAGCCGCGCATAATGGCGGCTATCAAACGGCACGATCGCGACCCCGCCCGGCTCCAGCCCCTGGAAAATCTCGGCCTTGGCGTCGGCAATGCCCTCTTCGCTGTCGAAAAACTCGATATGCGCAGGCGCAATCGCGGTGATGATCGCGATATGGGGCCGGGCGAAGCGAGTCAGCGCGGCAAGCTCGCCAGCGTGGTTCATCCCCATTTCGAGCACGCCATAGCGACTATCGGCCGGCATGCGGGCAAGACTCAACGGCACGCCGGTATGGTTGTTATAGCTTTTCACTGAGCGATGCACCCGGGCGGGCGCGCTGCGCTCCAGCGCGGCGGCAAGCGCTTCCTTGGTGCCCGTCTTGCCGACCGACCCCGTCACGCCGATGATCGTCGCCGCTGTCCGCGCGCGCGCCGCCACCGCCAGCGCCTCCAATGCCGCCATGGTATCGGGCACCAGCACGTGCGGCTGCGCAATCGGTTGCGACACGATGGCGCCGGCCGCCCCCCGCGCAAACACCTCGTCAATGAAGCGATGGCCGTCCGTCGCCGCACCTTTAAGCGCGATGAACAGCGCGCCGGGCTCGACTTCGCGCGAGTCAAAGGTGACCGCGCTTGCGGCGAAATCGCCCGACGCCTGCCCGCCCGTTGCGGTGGCAATGTCGGCGGATGTCCACAGCGGCGCGCTCATGCCGCGCATTCCCGGGCAACGGTGACGTCGTCGAAGGGCAGCACCAAATCGCCGATGATCTGCCCCTGCTCATGCCCCTTGCCGACGATCAGCACGATATCCTCCGGCCCTGCATCGGCAATCGCGGCGCCAATTGCGCGGCGGCGGTCGCCAATTTCGATCGCGCTGGGTGCGCCTTCCATGATCTGGGCGCGAATTTGCGCGGGCTGTTCGGTGCGGGGATTGTCGTCGGTGACGTAAACAACATCGGCGGCCTCGGCCGCGACCCGCCCCATCGCCGCGCGCTTGCCCTGATCGCGATCGCCGCCGGCACCCAGCACCACGATCAGCCGTCCGCCCGCATGCGGCTTCAGTGCGGCGATGGCGGCCTCCACCGCATCGGGCGTATGCGCATAATCGACATAGACCGGCGCGCCCGACTTGGCGATGACGGCGCGTTCCAGCCGTCCGCGCACGGGCTGCAACCGGGCGAGATTGGCGATGGTCTGCGCGACATCGCCGCCCGTCGCGATCACCAGCGCCGCTGCGGTCAAGGCATTGGCGGCCTGATAGGCGCCGATCAGCGGCAATGTCACCTTGAGCTCGCGGCCTTCGGCGGCAATCACCAGCCCTTGCCCGAGCAGCGTCGGATCGCGCCGCACCAGCCGCAGCGCGTCGCCCCCCGGCCCTACGGTCATCAGCCGGTTGCCCCGCTCTCGCGCCAGATCGATGACGCGCGGCGCATATTCATTGCCATCGACCCAGACCACGGCGGTGCCGGCGGGATCGAGCACTTCTGAAAACAGCCGCATCTTGGCGGTGAAATAATCCGCCATATCCTTGTGGTAATCGAGGTGATCGCGACTGAGGTTGGTAAACGCTGCTGCCGATACTTTCGGGCCATCGATGCGATATTGCGACAGGCCGTGGCTCGATGCCTCAAAGGCAAGATGCGTCACGCCTTCGCGCGCCAGCCCGGCCACATTGGAGAGAAACGTCACGACATCGGGCGTGGTCAGGCCGGTCGTCGCGCGATCATCCGCCGTGGTGACGCCCAGCGTGCCGATCGACGCCGCGCTCAGCCCCGCCATCCGCCACAATTGCCGCGTCATTTCGACCGTCGAGGTCTTGCCGTTGGTCCCGGTCACCGCGACGCAGCTTTCCGGGAAAGGCGCAAAAAAGCGGGCGGCAAGGGCGGCAAAGGCCTCGCGCGGATTGTCGGCGGCGACGTGACAGGCCCCTGTCACTTGCACCTGGGGCCGGGCCACGACGGCAATCGCCCCCGCCGTAACTGCCGCCCCGATGAAATCCTCGCCATTGAACCGCTGGCCGGGAAACGCGCCAAACACCGTACCCGGCGCAACCTTGCGATGATCAATGGCAAAGCCCGTCACCGGGCTGTCCGGGCTATTGGCCCCGTCGATGAGCTGAGCCAGCTTCATCGCACGATCATTCCGGCACCGCCTGGTCCTCGCCCGGCGCGTGCCAGAGGAGCGGCAGCAATTCCGACACGTCGATGTCGCGGTTGGTGTCGGGCATCACCCCCAGCATCGGCGCGGTCCGCATGATAACGCGCGAGACGACGGGCGCGACAGTCCATGCCGCCGTGGTCTGCCCGCCCGACTGGGCATTGCCGACCGGCGAGTCGAGCATCGCGATAACGACGTAACGCGGTGAATCCATGGGAAAAGCGGCAGCGAAGGTCGAGACATTGCGATTCCTGGAATAGCCGCTCTTCATGGCAATTTCAGCCGTGCCCGTCTTGCCGCCGACGCGATAGCCCGGCGCTTCGCCTTTCCTGCCCGTGCCCTGCAGCACGACGAGGCGCAACAACTGGCGCATCCGCGCACTGGTCGCCTCCGAAATCACCCGCCGACCTTCGGCGGCATGGCCCGGCGCCACTTTCAGCAACGTCGCCGGGCGCCACACACCACCATTGACGAGCGCGGCATAAGCGCTGGCGAGGTGCAGCGGCGTCACCGCGATGCCATGGCCATAGCCGCTCGTCATCACGGTCACCCGCGCCCAAAATTGCGGCCAGCGCGGCTTTTGCCGCTCGTGCAGTTCGATATCGGGGCGGGTATCGAAGCCGAGCTTCTTGAACATCGCCTGCATCCGCTCGGCGCCCAACTCATCGGCTATGCGTGCGGTGACGATGTTGGAGGAATGGATCAGCGCCTCAGGAATATCGAGAAAGCGTTTCTGGGCATGATCGTCATGGATTTTGAAGCGGCCCATTTCGAGCGGCTGGGTCGCGTCAAACCGGCGCGCCATTGACGTGACGACGCCATCGTCAATCGCCGCTGCCATGGTGATCGGCTTGAAGGTCGAGCCAAGCTCGTAAATGCTCTGCGTCACATTGTTGCGCAGCTGGTCCTCGCTCGATCCCTGGATATGGTTGGGATTGAACAGCGGCAGCGACGCCATGGCGACGACTTCGCCAGTCTGCGCATCCA
>JBOFDB010000181.1:0-8111 GCA_051646545.1 Sphingomonas sp. | reverse complement strand
CGAGCGAGAAGCAGATGCTCGAAGACTTGATTGCTGCCGCCTTCAACGATGCGCGCGCCAAGGCCGACGCCGCTTCAAACGCCGAAATGTCGAAGATGGCGGCGGGCATGCCGCTGCCGCCGGGGTTCAAATTGCCCTTTTGACGCGCATTGCGCCGGAACCCGTAACTAATCCCGACCGTTGGATGCGCTGAACGATCAACGGAAGAGGGAGAAGACCAATGCGTTCGGCGATCTTGTGGCTTATCGGCGTGCCGCTGCCAATCATTCTGTTGTTGGCGCTTTGCACGCATCATTTGTGAGCATCGCGCCGCCAGCAAGGCCTGGCGGGACCGCGCTGCAATCTGACCAGTCGGCGCGGCTGTCGAGCGCAGGACGGCATTTTGCTACCCAGATCGAGATCGTCCACATCCTTAATTGTCAGCCGGGCGCCAGCTACCGAATAGCCTCAACTTGAACGATTATCTTGACCTGTCGAGCCGAGATGGGCGGCGCCAGCGTCGTCAATTGGACCCGCCATGGATGGGCTGCTCTGCGACCATTATCGCGAACGGCTCGACAACGTAGAATAATCCATTATGGATGTATTCACGGCGAGCAACATTGACCGTCGTGTGAAGACATTAGGGAGGACATCTTGGCCGAAGAATCTGCGCTAGACGCCGTCGAGCTTGCAACCGAATTGACGATTGCCTGGCTGGGTAACCAGAATAACCGGGTTGCGGCCGAAGACGTGCCGACCTTTCTGCGCACAATGCACGCGACCATCAATGAGCTTGCTGGCGGAACGGCGGTTGAGTCCAGCGCCAGCGAGGACACGACGGAATTCACCCCGGCGGTCACTGTTCGCAAGTCGCTGGCGTCGCGCGATCACATTATCTCGATGATCGATGGCAAGCCCTATCGCACGCTGCGCCGCCATCTTGCGACGCATGGCATGACGCCCGAATCCTATCGCGCGCGCTACAATCTGAAGCCCGATTATCCGATGGTCGCGCCCGCCTATTCCGAACAGCGCCGCGACATGGCCAAGAAGATCGGTCTGGGATCGAGCAATCGCGCCGCCAGAGGGGCTGGAAAGTCCGCCGGCAAGGCCCGCGCAAAGGCGCGCGACGACGCCCAGGCGTAACGGGTCGTCGGATGGCAATCGCTGAGCCAGCCGGGCAAGCCAACAGCTAACCGGCTGGCGCCAGTGCCTGCAGTGGACCCGCCTGGGCGTATATCAGCCGGATTATGGGTAGATGGTGGACGCACTAGGGCTCGAACCTAGGACCCGCTGATTAAGAGTCAGCTGCTCTACCAACTGAGCTATGCGTCCATGCCGTTTGATCGGCTTGCCTGAAGCGGGCCGGATCGATCGGGAAGCGGGCCGTTAGCACCGGTTTTCGCGGATTGCAAACAGCTTTTCCGGCAAAACCCTGGGACGGGCTAAAAGCGAACCACCTCGCTATTTTGCCGGTCGATCGACATCAGGATGCCAAGGCACAACAGCATCGTCATCTGGGACGAGCCGCCAAAGCTGATCAGCGGCAGCGGCACGCCGACTACAGGCGCCAGGCCCATCACCATCGCAAGGTTGATCGAGACGTAAAAGAACAGCGTTGAAGCAATGCCACCGGCGGCCAACCGGGCAAATCGGCTTTGTGCGCGCAACGCAACGTTGATGCCCCACAGAATGATGGCGAAATAGGCGAGGATCAGCAGGCAGCCGCCGAGCAGGCCCCATTCCTCCGCCATTGTGGCAAAGGCGAAGTCGGTTTGGCCTTCGGGCAAATAATCGAGATGGCTCTGGGTGCCTTTCATGAACCCCTTGCCGAAAATCCCGCCCGATCCAATCGCGATCTTCGACTGGCTGATGTGATAGCCGGTGCCTTGCGGGTCGAGATCGGGGTTGAGGAAGGTCATGATGCGGTTGCGCTGATAGCCGTGCAGTACGTAATTGACCGCAAGCGGCACAGCGGCCGCCAGCGCCAGCGCGCCGCCCGCGAACAACCGGATCGGGACACCCGCCAGAAACATGACCGCCGCGCCGCCCGCACAGATCATCAGCGCGGTCCCCAGATCGGGCTGATGCATGACCAGCGCGGCTGGAATGCCGACCAGCACCGCGGCTGGCCAGATTGCTCCGAAACGGCGGATTTCATTGGGCGGCAGCACCTCGTAAAAACGGGCGAGGGCCAGCAGGATGGATAGCTTCATCAACTCGGACGGTTGCAGGCGGATCAGGCCGAGATCGAGCCAGCGCTGGCCACCGCCGCGGATGCTGCCGATCGCTTCGACCAGGATCAGCAGCACGACCAGGCCCGCATAAGCGGGAAAAGCGGCCGCGCTCCAGAAACTCTCGCGTACCCGCGACAGGGCGATTGCACCGGCCAGGAAAGCGAAAAACCGGATGCCTTGCGGCAGCGCCCAGGGCCGCAGGCTGCCGCCGGCGGCCGAATACATCACCAGCAGGCCAAAACTGCCGATCGCCAGCACCAGCAGGATGATCCGCCAGGGCAGCTGCGCCAGCGGGGCGGGGACGACGCTAAAGCCGCTCATCGCGGATTGTCTCCGGGCTCGGGCGATCCATCGGCGGCAACGCCACCGTCGCTTGAATTGGTGGCGAGCGCGCTGGCGGTAGCATTGCTGGCTTCGGTCGCGGCGTTGACGGCGCTCGACTCGGTTGCGGCATCGGCGTCAGTCTCGGTCGCGTCGGCGGCGCCGGGCGCGGCGACCTTGGCCTGAGCGGCGCGATAGGCCGTGGATTCGGCGGTCATGCGCGTGCGAATATCCCCGCCCCAGCTCGGCTCAACCTGCGCCAGCGAGGCGAGCGCGCGGTCGCGATCGAACAAATAGGTCATGATGTCGCGGCCGATACCGGGCGTGTCGAGCTCGCGCACGACGTGGCCGCCATGCTCCAGCACGATCGCGGCAGCATAGCGGGGATTGTCGGCCGGCGCGAAACAGATGAACAGCGCATGGTCGCGCAGCTTGAAGGGCAGCTGACCGTTTTTGAGCACGCCTGAATTACGCTCGGCCTGGGTGATCCGGCGAACCTGCGCGGTACCCGTTTTGGCGGCAAGCGCAACGCCCGGCACTTGCATCCGCGCCGCGCCGCCCGTGCCGCCAAGATTGACGACGCCGTACATCGCGTCGCGCACCAGCGCGATATGCGCGGGATCAAAGCCCATTGACGGCGCGTTGCGATTGACTTCGTTCATCATCAGCGTCGGCGTCAGCGCTTTGCCCGAGGCCAGACGCGCGGCCATCACCGCCAGTTGCAGCGGATTGGCGAGCACATAGCCCTGACCGATCGACGCATTGAGCGAGTCGGCGACGGTCCATTCGTCCTTATATTTGCGCCGCTTCCACGCGGAATCAGGAACGGTGCCATAACGCTGCACCGAAAAGGGCAAATCGAATTTCTGGCCAAGCCCCATGGCCCGCGCAACAGGCGCAATATGGTCATAGCCCAGCCGCCGGACCATCTCGTAAAAATAGATGTCGCAGCTCTGCATGACCGCGTTCTTCATGTCGAGCGGGCCATGGCCATGGCGTTTGTGGCAGTGGAATTGCCCGGTGCCGACGCGCAGCACGCCGGTGCAGTTAACCCGCTCCTCGGGCTTTACCCCGGCCTGGAGCAACGCCAGTGCGTTCATCGGCTTGACGGTGGAGCCGGGGGGATAAAGCCCCTGCAGCACTTTGTTCATCAGCGGCACATGGTCGTTGTCCGACAGCATCTGCCATTCCCAATGGCTGATACCGTCTGAAAAGCTGTTGGGGTCGTATGCGGGCATGCTGACCATCGCCAGCATCTCTCCGGTGGTGCAATCAAAGACGATGCACGACCCCGAATTGGTTCCCATCCGCCGTGCAGCATATTCCTGCAGGCCGACATCGATGGTCAGCCGTTGGGTAAGGCCGGGGCGGTCGGGTCGGCTGGCGAGTTCGCGCACCAGCTTGCCGCGCGCGGTAACTTCAACCCGCTTGGCGCCGGGCACGCCGCGCAACTCGGGTTCCAACGCTTTTTCAAGCCCGTCCTTGCCGATCTTGAAGCCCGGGGTAACGAGCAGCGGGTCCTTCAGCTTGCGGAACAGCTCAGGCGACGCGACGCCGACATAGCCCGTCAAATGCGCGACCGCCGCGCCTGCCGGGTAATTGCGCGAAAAGCCCCGCGTTGGCTGCACGCCGGGTAATTCGGGCAGCCGCACGCTGACGGCGGCATATTGATCCCAGTTCAGGTTTTCCGCGACGGGCACTGGCTGGAACCCGGCCGCGTGTTTCAGGTCGATCTGGATCCGGTCAATATCATCGTCGCTCAACGACAGGATCGAGCGGAGCAGGGTCAGCACGCGGCCGGGGCGTTCGAGCCGATCAGGAATGATGTCGACGCGGAAATCGGTGCGATTATTGGCAATCGGCGTGCCGTGCCGGTCGACAATCCACCCCCGGCGCGGCGGCATCAGAGTCAAGTTGATGCGGTTGCTTTCGGCCAGCGTCTGATACCGTTCATTCTCCGCCACCGACAGCCATGCCATCCGCCCCGCCAGCACCAGCCCGATGCCTGCCTGTGCAGTCCCGAGCACGATCGCCCGGCGGCTGAAGCTATAGGACTGGCTCGCCTCGGTAATGATCTTGGTCGGGCGGTTCATGCCGGGTCGCGCGTTCTTTCGATCCAGGCGCAGAGCCTGACGATCAGGGGATATAACAATGATGATACCAGAATTTGCGCGATCAACACTGTATCAACTTGCGCTGCCAGCGGACTTGCGATGAGCCGTCCCAAAATCTGGCAAAAAGCAATGGCGCCCGCTGCAAGCGCCCAATCCTGCCAGAAATCGCGCCAGACCAGGCGCTGATCGACCAGATCAAAGGCCATGAAGCACAGGCTCCACAACAGCATCGAGCATCCGGGCGGCTGGCCGCTCAACAAATCATCGAACAGGCCAAGCAGCGGCGCCGCCCAGACCGCGATCGATTCGGACTGCGACAGCCGCCAGGCGAGCAGCATCAGCAAGCCGAACGGCGGCATCAGCCCGATGCCCGCGATAACCGGCACGATCGCGGTTAGCGAGCCTGCCATCACCGTCAGCGCCGGGACGGTGCGATAGAGCAGGCTGGGTTCGTCAGCGTCAAACGCGCCGCGGATACGCTGGTTCACGGCTTGGTCTCGGCAGGCGGCTCAGGCGCGGCGGCAGCGGGCTGGAACGCTTTCTGGACCAGCGCATAATCAAAGCTGTCGGGCACTTCGAGCGGCTGGGCAAGCACGCTGTCGCGGGTGCGGCTGATAATCTTGGCGACGGGAATATTGGGGCCATAAATTCCGCCGGTTCCCGAAGTGACCAACAGATCGCCATCACGAAAACTGCCATCGGCCAGATTTGCTGCCTTGATTTCGAGCAGGCCGTCGCCGCGACCGGCGGCAATGGCCGGCAGCCCGTCGCGCGTGCGCCGCACCGGCACAATGCTTTCTGGATCGCCCAGCAACAGCACGCGCGCCGTATCCGGCCCCGCTTCCAGGATGCGGCCGATCAAGCCGTCGGGTCCGCGCACCGGTTGCCCGGCGTGAACACCCTGGCGAAACCCGGCATTCAGGATGGCGTACCGCCGCGTGCTCGAGGCGGATGAACTGACCAGCCGCGCCGTTGCCACCGGATCGACGGTCAGATCATAAACCCGCATCAACCGCTTCAGGCGCCGGTTTTCGACCGAAAGTGCCCGCGCCCGCACGATGAGCGCGTGCATGTCGTCGATTTCCTTGCGGAGCTCGGCATTGCGGGTGCGCACGAACATATAGTCCGACACCACCGCAGGCGTCGATTCGACCGCTGATCCCGCCATCGCCATGCCGGTCGAGACGGGCGCGGTCAGCTCGCTCACCGCCAGACGCAGCGCGCCGAACGTGCTGGGGTCAAATTTCCACAAGGCCAGCATGCCGACCGCAGTCAGCGATAGCGCGACCAGGAAAACATAGCCGGAAAACAGACCCCATTGCGCGCGCCGGGAAAATCCCGGGCGGCGAGGAACGGGCGCCGCCACGACGCGCTCCCGCGCCTTACGCGCTGTGCAGCACGCCGCGGAAGACGGGGTCTGCCAGCGCGCGACCGGTACCCAACGCAACACAGATCAGCGGATCGTCGGCGATCGTCACCGGCAGGCCGGTTTCGTCGCGCAACACCTCGTCGATGCCGCGCAGCAAGGCGCCGCCACCGGTCAGCACGATACCCTGATCGACAATATCCGCCGCCAATTCAGGCGCGGTATTTTCCAGCGCGACGCGTACGCCCTCGACAATCGTCGCGACGGGTTCGCTCAGGGCTTCGGCAATCTGGCCCTGATTGATCTGAATTTCCTTGGGCACGCCGTTCACCAGGTCGCGGCCCTTGATGTGGATCGTCTGGCCGATGCCGTCCGCCGGCGCCTTGGCGACGCCCACTTCCTGCTTGATCCGTTCCGCCGTTGCTTCGCCGATCAGCAGATTGTGGTTGCGACGGACATAGGAGACGATCGCTTCGTCCATCTTGTCGCCGCCGACGCGGACCGACGTCGTGTAGGCAAGCCCGCGCAAGGACAGCACTGCGACTTCGGTGGTGCCGCCACCGATATCGACGACCATGCTGCCAATCGGTTCGGTAACCGGCATGTCGGCGCCGATTGCCGCTGCCATCGGCTCCTCGATCAGGAACACCTGGCTCGCGCCCGCATTCGACGCGGCGTCGCGGATCGCGCGACGTTCAACGCTGGTCGAGCCCGAGGGCACGCAAATCACGATTTGCGGCCAGCGCATGAAGCGGCGCTGCCCGCCATGCACCTTGCGGATGAAGTGCGAAATCATCTGCTCGGCGACATCGATATCGGCGATCACGCCGTCGCGCAGCGGACGGATGGCCTGGATGCTTTCGGGCGTCTTGCCCATCATCAGCTTGGCGTCGTCACCGACCGCCTTGACCTTTTTAACGCCGTTAAGAGTCTCGACCGCAACGACCGACGGCTCGTTGAGCACGATGCCGCGCCCGCGCAGATAGACGACGGTATTCGCCGTCCCCAGATCGATCGCCATGTCGTGAGACATTAAATTGAAAAACCGCGAAAAAACCATCTACCGTCCCGTCCCTGGCCGCGGTTACCCTTTACATCCGGCGGCGAGCCTATTCCTCGCCCGGCCATCAGAATGTGGATTACCCCCACATGCTGGTTTTGACATGATGACGCGGGTCGCGGAATGCCGCCGCTTGGTCTAGACTCTCCCCCATGTCAATACGCCGTCTGCCCGAACATCTCGTCAATCGCATTGCTGCTGGTGAAGTCGTCGAACGCCCCGCCAGCGCGCTTAAGGAACTCGTCGAAAATGCCATTGATGCAGGCGCGACGCGGGTCGCGGTGCGGCTGGCCGCCGGCGGCGTCGATCTGATCGAGGTTACCGATGATGGCTGTGGTCTGTCGCCTGACGATATGGCGCTGGCACTGGAGCGGCACGCGACGTCAAAGCTGCCGGATGAGGCGATTGAGGCCGTCACCACGCTGGGATTTCGCGGCGAGGCGCTGCCATCAATTGCCAGCGTTGCGTCGCTGACGATCGAAAGTCGGGTGCGGGGTGCGCCCGGCTGGGCGCGCAAGATCGACAATGGCGCGCTGGTAATGGAAGGCCCCGTCGCGGTTCCCCCCGGCACGCGGATTCGGGTTGAGGGGTTGTTCGAGCGCGTGCCCGCACGCCGCAAATTCCTGCGCAGCACGCGGGCGGAATATGCGGCATGCCTTGACGTTGTGAAGCGGTTGGCGATGGCGCGTCCCGACATCGCCTTTTCGGTGGAGCATGACGGACGGCTGACGCTCAATGTCGCGCCCGCCGCAGGTCTGCCGGATCGGGTGGCGGCGATTGTCGATCCGTTGCTGGCGGATAATGGCGTGGCCGTCGATTTGGCGCGGGAGGGGTTAAGGCTCGGCGGTATTGCGGGCCTGCCCACTTTCAACCGCGGCATTGCCGATCACCAATATCTGTTCGTCAATGGCCGACCGGTGAAGGACCGATTGCTGGTTGGCGCAGTGCGGGGCGCCTATGCCGAGATGCTGGCGCGCGATCGGCACGCTGTGGTGGCGCTGTTCCTCGACGTGCCGCCAAGCGAGGTTGAT
>JBOFDB010000590.1:0-2071 GCA_051646545.1 Sphingomonas sp. | reverse complement strand
GCCCCGCGGGCTGCGCCTGCTGATCGGGGCGATATTGGGGCTGATGCTGATCGGCCAGACCGTGCCGAAAAGCTGGTCGATGCTGCACGGCTGGGGCGACCCCATTATCGGCGAATTCCTGCTCGGTGTGCTGCTGGCGCGCGGGTTTGTACGCGGCTGGTCGCTATCGCGCGCGACGGGTTGGGCGCTGGTTGCGGCGGGAGTCGCGCTCGCCATTTTCTGCTATTCGGCGGGCGTTTATCAAGTGATGTGGCGGCTGGTGACAGGCGGCGTGCCGGCGGTGATGATCGTTGCAGGCGCCGTGCTCGCGCTCGAGCCGCGCCGGGCGAACGGTTGGCTGCGCTTTCTGGTGCTGGGCGGCGATGCGTCCTACGCGCTCTACCTCTCGCATCCCTTTGCGGTAAAGCTGCTCGCGCTCATCGAGACGCGGATCGGCTGGTGGCATCCGGGCTTTTTCGCGTTGACGGCAGTGGCGGCGGCGATCCTGATGGCCTTTGCCGTTCATCTGTTGGTCGAACGCCCGCTGCTGGCGTTGATGATGCGGCGATGGAGCCGCTTTGGCAGCACCGGCCATGGCGATGGCGAGCCCGTCGCCCCCATCACTGCCCCGCGCATGACCCCGGAAAGGTAAGATCATGGCCACCATCCTGCATGACGGCTGGCAACGCCGGGCACATCGCATCGCGCGGCCCGCGCTGGCGCGCGACGAAAAATGGTTTCGCGCGATTGTCAGCCTGTTCTGCCTGTTCGCGCTGCGCGATATGTTCACCGGCGCGATGCGCTATTATCTGGCGCTGGCGCATTTGTCGGGGCTGTGGTTTGTCCCCGATCTGCTCAGTTTCGTCGTGCTTGGCTATTTCGCCTGGCATTTCGCGCTTCAACAGCGATCGATTTTCGCGATCGTGCTGGTCGCCGCGACGATCAGCGCGACCGCGATCGGCATGGTGTTCATGAGCTGGAACGCCTTCACCTTCTTTTCCGGCGTCAAGGCTTTCCTGCCGATTTTCGTCGGTTTCGCGATGTGTGGGCGCAACATCGTCGAGCTGAAAGCGGCGCGTTACTTCCTGATCGCGGTGTTTGTCGTCTCGGCAATCGGGCTGCTGCTCGCCCCCTATATCGATTATCCCTGGGTCGGGCAGGAAATCTCCAATTTCGGGGTGAGCAAAAGCGTGTCGCGGCAATGGTGGATCGGCGACAAGCCGCGCTATGGCGGCTTTTCGGGTGACAGCACCATGGCCGCGTTCATGACCGTGGCGCCCTATGTCATGGTCCACCGCTTTCTGCCGCGCTGGCTGAACGTCGCGCTCTGGCCGATCCTGTGGAAAGCGATCGACTTGTCGACCAGCCGCACCGCGATGCTGACGCTGATCGTCTTCATTGCCTATTATGTCGTGACCCGGCTGTTCGCGCCGCTACTAAAGCGGGTGCGGGTTGAACGCGCGATGGCGATCGCCTCGTTCAGCGCCGTGCTGGTCCCCTTCCTGCTGATCGTGACGCTGGGCGGCACCAATATCGCGCGCGATTATCCTGCGCTGGAAAGCTTGCAGGACCGCATCCAGAACAGCTGGCAACTCGGCTTTGTCCATCTGGCCGAGGTCGCGCCGGTCACGTTGTTCACCGGGTGTGGGCTAGGATGCTTTGCCTATCCGATGGACTATACGCCGATGGCGTGGATTTCGGTGCCGGTCGATAATTTCTACCTGACGACCTATCTGATGCTGGGTGTGCCGTTTCTGGTGGTGATGGCCGGCATGTTCCTTGCCTGCGTGAAAAGCGATGATCGCGACAAGCTGCTGCTCATCACGCTGATGAACGTCTATTCGATCACCGTGCAATGCTATGGCCCATCCTTCGCGACGATCATGATGGGCTATGCGTTCAGCGACACGTTCCTGCGCGGCGTGACCGGCTGGCAACGGCGATATCGGGGTGCGGCGGCGCCCGCCTAGAATCCGTCGATCAGCTCGGCCAGCGTATCGAGACAGCGCGCCGCCAGGGTGCGGCACCGTTCGGGCGACCAGCCAAACTCGGCGTCGGGATTGGGCGCATGGTCCTTGAACGGCATTTCCAG
>JBOFDB010000610.1:0-1300 GCA_051646545.1 Sphingomonas sp. | reverse complement strand
CAGCGCCGGCGCGGTCGCGGCGGCCGCTTCCGAGATCGGCTTTGGCAACGTCATCAAGCTCCTGCTGCGCTTCAAGACCGCCTGGTGGCGCGAAGGCCGGCCGGAGCTTGCCGATGCGACCTTCCTGCTGTCGGAGCAGATGATTCCGGTCTGGTGGACGCAATACCCGGAGCGGCACCCGGTGCTCACCGGCTGGTTGGGTGGTCCGCCCACGGCGGCGCTGGCGCAATTCGATTCCAACGCGTTGATCGATGCCGGGATCGCGTCGCTGGCGGCGATGTTCAGCATCTCGCACGACGAATTGGCCGCAGGCCTCGTTGCGGCGGAGGCGGTCAACTGGGCCCATGACCGTTTCGCCCGCGGCGCCTATTCCTGGGCGACGCCGCAAACGCGCGCGGCGCAGGCCCGATTGGCGCGCGGCGATGGACGCATATTGGTCTCGGGCGAGGCGCTCTATCGCGGCCGCGACATGGGAACGGTGGAGGCCGCGCTGGCGAGCGGCGCAGAGACCGCGGCAACGATCCTGCGCGGATAAAAGGGAAGGGCCCGCACGATGCGGGCCCTTCGATGTCACCAGCGGCCGGAGCCGAAGCTGAACGTCACGCCGGGGCCGCCGCCGCCGTAATAGCCGTACGGTCCGCCGCCGTAATAACCGTGCCGCGGGTAATAGCCGTAGCTGCCGTGATGCGGGCGGTAATAGCCGCGGTGGCCCCAATGGTGATGACGATGGCCGTAATGGCGATGGCCATGGTGGCGATGCTGGGCGCTGATGTCGGTCGAGCGGGTCGACTGCGTGCCCTGCCTGGCGCCCGTCCTGTCGTTCGCGCTGGCTGCTGATACGCCGGCCATCGCCACAGCGCCGACAGCCATCGCAACAAAGAGATACTTCATGTCATCACTCCAGTTGAATGTCGGATGACAACGGACCGGGAGCCTGCGCGTTCCGGAACCGGCGGGCGTCGAAACGACGCACCAGCGTCGGCGGAGCGGCGCGCAAGCGCGTATCGCGATCGCGACCGGGCCATCTCGGCGATAACGACAATCAGCGTCAGCGCTCCGAGCAGAATTGCGCCGGTCAGGCCGATGCGAGCGCGGCGACGACGTCCTGCGCGGTGACGATCCGGGCGAATTCGCCGTTGAGGTTGGACAGCGTCATCGCGTGGATGTCCTCGGCCGCATGCAGCTCGCCGTCCGGCCCGATCCGGTCGAACGTCCAGGTCGCGTCGCGGACCAGTTGCGCGTCGAAGCCGAGATTGCCGGCCATCCGCGTCGTGGTCTCGACGCAGTGATTGGTGGTGGC
>JBOFDB010000415.1:0-3443 GCA_051646545.1 Sphingomonas sp. | reverse complement strand
TCGCCTGCTTGTAGAGGAAGGTGCCGGGATAAGGCGCAGCCAGCGACACTTGAATGGTGTGCGGGTTCACTTCCTTGGCATAAGCGATCGTTTCCTGGATCGTTTCCTTGGTCTCGCCCGGTAGACCCATGATGAAGGTGCCGTGGATCTTGATGCCCAATGCGCGGCAATCCTTGGCGAATTGCTTGGCGGTCTCGATGCGCAAGCCCTTTTTGATATTGTGCAGGATCTGCTGGTTGCCGCTCTCATAGCCGACGAGCAGCAGCCGCAGGCCATTGTCGCGCATCACCTTCAGCGTTTCGTACGGCACGTTCGCCTTGGCGTTGCACGACCAGGTCACGCCAAGCTTGCCAAGCTCGCGGGCGAGCTGTTCGACGCGCGGGCGATCATCGGTCAGCGTGTCGTCGTCGAAGAACAATTCCTGCATCTGCGGGAACGCCTTCAGCACATATTTCACTTCCTCGATCACATGGCCGACCGAGCGCGTGCGGTAATTATGCCCGCCCACCGTCTGCGGCCACAGGCAGAAAGTGCAGCGGCTCTTGCAGCCGCGCCCGGTGTAGAAGCTGATATAGGGGTGCTTCAGATAGCCGATGAAGTAATTCTCCATCACCAGGTCGCGCTTGTAGATGGGGGTGACGAAGGGCAGCTGATCCATGTCCATCAGGACCTCGCGATCCTCGTTATGAACGATGACGCCTTCCGAATTGCGGAAGCTGATGCCCTTGATGTCGGCCAAGGGCATGTCCTTGGCGACGTCGAGAATGGTGAAATCAAATTCGTTGCGCGCGACGAAATCGACCGTCGGCGCATTCTTCATCGCCCAATCGGCATCGACCGCGACGGTGGCACCGATAAAGCCGACCTTGAGGTTGGGGTTCAGCTCCTTCAGCATCCCCGCCACCTTGACGTCTTGCTTGAAGCCCGGGGTCGAGGTGTGGATGATGACAAGGTCACGCTCGGTGGCGTGATGCTTGATGTCGTCAAAGGTCAGGTCGTGCGCGGGCGCGTCGATCAGCTTCGATCCTTCGACCAGCGCGGCGGGCTGCGCCAGCCAGGTGGGATACCAGAACGACTTGATCTCGCGGCGCGCCTGGTAACGCGAGCCTGCCCCACCATCGAAACCATCGAACGAGGGGGCCTGGAGGAACAGCGTGCGCATCATGGGAACGGGAAACCTTGCTAGCGATGACGAAAATGACAGGCCCGGTTAGCCGGATTTGTGCGCCGCGCCAAATTCTTTGTCGCTCGGGCACGGCCCATCTGGTCCGGCATCGGCACATGCCCGCGCATCATGGCACGATCAAGGCAGGGCAATTTGCCCTCATGCCCCTAGCCCTTACCCGTTCGCGTTGAGCGGCGTCGAGCCACGCACGGTTGCCCTCTGCGAGGCTTCCCGTCCCTCGACGTTGCTCGGGACGAACGGGGCGGGTTACTGCGGACTTTGCGTTGCGGCAGCGGGGCGGCTAGGGCGCGGAGCCATGATGTTTACGGGCGAACCAGTGCTGGTGACGGGCGCGTCGGGCTTTGTCGGCTCAGCGGTGGCGCGTGCGCTGATCGAGCGGGGGGCGAACGTCCGGCTGCTGGTGCGGGCAACGAGCGATCGCACCAATTTGAGCGGACTCGACGCCGAGCTTGCCGAGGGCGATATCCGTGATCAGGCCTCGGTTGAACGCGCCGCTCAGGGCATGCGCTATCTGTTTCACGTCGCTGCCGATTATCGCCTCTGGGCGCCCGATCCTGAAGATATCGTCCGCAACAACCGCGTCGGCACGCTGGCGGTGATGGCGGCGGCAAAGGCGGCGGGGGTGGAGCGGATCGTCTACACCTCTTCGGTCGCGACGTTGAAGCCGCTCGATCAGGGCGCTGCCGATGAAACCCGCGCCGCCACCCCCGAACAAGCGGTCGGCGCCTATAAACGCAGCAAGGTCGTTGCCGAACGGCTGGTTGAGGATATGGTGGCCGACGGGCTGCCCGCCGTCATCGTCAATCCCTCCACCCCCATCGGCCCGCGCGACGTGAAGCCAACGCCGACAGGACGCATCATCGTTGAGGCGGCGAATGGCAAGATGCCGGCCTTTGTCGATAGCGGGCTCAACATCGCACATGTCGATGATGTCGCGGCGGGGCATTTGCTGGCGATGGAGAAGGGGCGGATTGGCGAACGCTATATTTTGGGCGGGACCGATGTGTCGCTGGGGCAGATGCTCGCCGATATCGCTGCCATCATGGGGAGGAAGCCGCCCACCATCCGCGTGCCGCGCGCGCCCCTGTTTCCGATGGCCTGGGTCAATGAGCAGATCGCGAAGGCGACGGGCAAGGATCCGTTTCTGACGATCGATTCGCTCAAAATGTCGCGCCACAATATGTATTTTACGAGCGCCAAAGCGGCGGCCGAACTGGGCTATCGCGCGCGCGCCTATCGCGAGGCGTTGCAGGACGCGATCGACTGGTTCAGGGCTGAGGGGCGGATCGGATGAGCCTGCACGCCCCCCTGCCCGCATTTCATCCGCTTCCCCGGCGAAGGCCGGGGTCCAGCCCCATCAAGAAAAGCACGCGGCAGCGTGCTCTGCGCTACCGCGCAGAAATCTATAAGGACTGGGCCCCGGCCTTCGCCGGGGAAGCGTGCAGGGGCGTGAAGGGCAATCAGCAATGATCTGGCTCGGCGCCCTTACTCTGTGCATCTGGCTCTACCTCGCGCTTGCGCATGACGGCTTCTGGCTGACGCGCGAGCGCGACACCAATCGCTTGCCGGACGAGCCGCTGCGCTGGCCGCCGGTGGTCGCGGTGGTGCCGGCGCGCGACGAGGCCGAGGTCATTGCGCGCTCGATCGGCAGCGTGCTCGACCAGGATTATCCCGGCGATTTCCATATCATGCTGGTCGATGACAATTCGTCCGACGATACCGCCGCGCTGGCGCTCAACGAAGCAGCGGGCATGGACCGGCTGACCGTGTTGTCGGGCGCGCCGCTGCCGCGCGGCTGGACCGGCAAGCTATGGGCGGTGCATCAGGGGATCGCGGCGGCGGGCGAGGCGCCGCACTGGCTGTGGCTGACCGATGCCGACATTACCCACGCGCCCGACACGCTGCGCACGCTGGTGCAGCGCGCGACGGGGGACCGCCGCGTGCTCGTCACGCTGATGGCGCGGTTGCGCTGCGAGAGCCTTGCCGAGCGCGCGCTGATCCCGGCCTTTGTGTGGTTTTTCCAGATGCTTTATCCCTTTGCGCGGGTGAACCGGCGGACGAGCAAGCTGGGCGCGGCGGCGGGCGGGTGCATGCTCGTTGAGCGCGAGGCGCTGGAGCGGGCGGGCGGCATCGCCGCGCTGAAGGGCGCGCTGATCGATGACTGCACGCTGGGCCAGCTGATGAAACGGCAGGGATCTGTGTGGCTGGGGCTGACCGACCGCTCCGTCAGCATCCGCGAATATCGGAGCTGGGACTC
>JBOFDB010000295.1:0-1135 GCA_051646545.1 Sphingomonas sp. | reverse complement strand
GGCGGATCACCAGGCCCGCACCGCCGCCAATGCGATCGCCGCGCTGGAACAGCTCCACGCCGCCGTCACCGCTGATGGCGCGTCGTCGGTGCCGCTCTACCTCACCGAAATCGGATGGCCGACGACGACGGGCGGCCCCTGCGACATTCCGCCCGATCGCGCCGCCGACAATATCGCACAGCTGCTGCTATGGGGCGCGGCGACGCCCTGGCTGAAGGGCGTGTGGCTTTATGAGCTGAAGGATCAGGCGCGCGACCGCAGCGCGATCGAAGCCAATTTCGGTCTGTTCGGTTATGATTACGCGCCCAAGCCGCCGCTTGCCTGTTCGGTGCAGGATGCAACCGCGCTGATCGCAGGCGCGACGGCATGGCACCTCGACCGAAGCCGCGCCGACACGACCTTGCTGTTCGTGCGCGGCGCGGGCACCAACCAAATCATTGCCTGGCATGAAGGCGACAGGCCCGCGACGCTCGGCGCCGGGGGCGAACCCCTGCATTACCGCCGCTTTTGCAGCCCCCGCGCCAGCGACGCCGCCAGCGTGCCCCTGTCGAGCCGACCCGTGATCATCGATGCGACGCGCTTAGTCGCGGCGGGCGGCAAGGTGCGGCTGCAATGAAGGGGCCGCCCCTGCCGCGCCCACCCCGCCGGGGCCGCATCGACGCATTGCAAGTGCTGCGCTTCCTCGCCGCCGGTCTCGTCGTCATCGGCCATGTCCAGCATGAACTGGTCGACAAGCGCGGCGTCGCCGGCGTGTGGCGTTATAAGGCGATCGACTGGGGTATCGGCGTCGACATCTTCTTCGTCATCTCCGGTTTTGTCATGTATTATCTGATGCATGACCGGTTCGGCAGTGCCACGGTCGCGGGCGATTTCCTCCGCCGTCGCTTGATCCGGGTGGTGCCGCTTTACTGGATTTGCACCACGCTGGTCATCCTTATCCAGCTGCGCGACGGGCTGTTCGTGGCGAGCCCGGCGCAAGTCGCTTTCTCCTATCTGTTCCTGCCAGGGCCGCAATGCGGCGATTATTGCTTCCCGGTCTTCAGCCTGGGCTGGACGCTCGATTACGAAATGCTGTTCTACGCGCTGTTTTCGCTGGCGCTGCTCTGGCCCAAGCCCCGCGGGCTGCGCCTGCTGA
>JBOFDB010000098.1:0-1268 GCA_051646545.1 Sphingomonas sp. | reverse complement strand
TTACTTGGCGGCAGGCGCGTTATCGGCCGGGGGAGAGGCCGTCTTGTTGATGTCGGGGTTGGCCGGGGCCGGACGCGCCGGCGCCGCGCCCGTGGTGGTGCCGGGTTCGCTGTTGGCCTTCGGCGTCACGTCACGCATGCCGGGAGGGGCCGCGGGCGGCACCACCTGCTGGGTCTGCGCGGTCCTGGTGGTCGCCGACGTGCCGGCCTGATTCACGCTGGAATGGTTCAAGCCATAGAACACGGCGCCCAGCACCACCGCGATCGCAATCGCGAACATCGCGACCTTGCGGCCGCTGGCGCTACCTTCGGCGAGTTCCGGATCGGGCTGCAACGCGTTGTCAAAACGGTTCGGGCGGGCCTGGCCCCTGATTTCGTCGTTGCTCAGGTTGGCGCGATAGGGATCGTTCGGGTTCGGTTGGTATGCCATGAAAAGTTTCCTCCGTTAGCACCCCAAAGCTAATCGTGGGGACAATGGCTGGCGCCCGCGGATGTTCCGCGCCAATCTTGCAACCCGGCAGGGTTGGAACCGATCGATTCCCGGTTCCAACTTTGCATCGAGGTTGAATATGTCCAACGGCGTTCCCCGGATGCAGCGCAGCACGCGCTTGCGTGGTGCGCTGCCGGTCCGGGGTCCATGGTGTCGCGCTCAACCGGCGAGGAGGTGGTCCCGGTTCTGCGAAGCAGCGCGTTGCGCTGCATCGCGCCCGGGACAAGTTATCGCCGCCGCGCCTTCGCCACTTGATCTGCCGTCACCGCCGGCGCCGCATTGCCCCAGGCGTTGCGGATATAGGTCGCGACGTCGGCGATCTGCTGGTCCGACAATTTGGCGGCATAGGCCGGCATCGATCCGGCGTTGGGCGCGCGCGGCGTCGTGACGGTTTGCGCGCCGTCGAGGATGATGCGCAGCGTCGACGACGGATCTGACGATTGCAGGTTGGCGTTGCCGGGCAGCGGCGGATAGATCCGCGGCGCGCCCGAGCCGTCGGCCTCGTGGCAGGCGATGCAGGCGCCTTTGTAGATCTTCTCGCCGTCGGTCATCGCGGCGGCCGGCGCCGTGCCCGGCGCAGGCTCCGGCGCGCCGGCCGGCAGGTCTTTCAGATACACCGCGATGGCGCGCACGTCCGCGTCGCTCATCTTGGAGGTCGAATTGACCACCACCTCCGACATCAGTTCGCCGGCATGGCTCAACCCATTGCGGCCGCTCTGCAGATATTCGGCAATGTCTTCCACGCGCCAGGATTTCAGCCCGCTGCGCGCGGCGGCATC
>JBOFDB010000619.1:0-14494 GCA_051646545.1 Sphingomonas sp. | reverse complement strand
TGGAAGGCTATGAAGTCGTGACGATGGAAGAAGCGGTCAAGCGCTCGGACATCTTCGTCACCGCCACCGGCAATGCCGATGTCATCACCGCCGACCACATGAAGGCGATGAAGAACATGGCGATCGTCTGCAACATCGGTCATTTCGACAGCGAGATCCAGATTTCGGCGCTGTCGAACTATAAGTGGACCGAAGTGAAGCCGCAGGTCGATCTGGTGGAATTCCCCGACGGCAAGCAGATCATCATCCTGTCCAAGGGCCGGCTGGTGAACCTGGGCAATGCGACGGGCCACCCCAGCTTCGTGATGTCGGCAAGCTTCACCAACCAGACGCTGGCGCAGATCGAGCTGTTCACCAAGGGTGACGAGTATAAGAACGACGTTTACGTGCTGCCCAAGCACCTCGACGAAAAGGTCGCCGCGCTGCACCTCGAAAAGCTGGGCGTGAAGCTGACCCAGCTCAGCCAGAAGCAGGCCGACTATATCGGCGTGCCGGTGGCAGGGCCGTTCAAGCCCGATCACTATCGCTATTGATGCAATTCAGCGGGCCGGAACCGCTTTTGATCCGGCCCGCTGATTGCCGCGCCAGTTCAGGCGCAAACAGGCATTGGTATTTCGCGGCGGTGCGCTAATTGCAGTGACATGGTCCTGACCGCGGCGAGTTCCCAATTGGTCGTCGGCGCAATGTTGGCGGTGTTTGCCACGCTCGCGCTGATCGCGCTTTATTATGCGGTGCGGCTCTACCGGTTGGGGCGGAAAGACGTTCTCGCCGCCGCACGCGTCCAGGCATTGCTGGCGACGGCGCCCGCCATTGCCGCAATCGTCCGTGCCGATGGCCGTATCGATGCGACCGAGCGGCTGGCCGATTGGCTTGGATTACCGTCAGTGCCGCGCTTTGTGACCGATCTGGGGGCGGTTGAGGCAGGATTGACGCCGGGCGACCTGGAAAATCTGCAAAACGACATCATTGCTGCGCAGAAATCGGGGCGGCCATTCACGCGGTCGGTGCGGCCGCAGGGATCGGCGCGGAGCCTGACAATCAAGGGCCAACGCGCACCGCGCGATGCTCAGGCACCGGGCGGCATCGTGCTCTGGGTATTTGATGCAACCGAGAGCCAGCAGGAAATCGCCCGGCTGGGCGACGAGGCATCGCGTATCCGTGCCGCGTTCGATGCACTGAGCGGCCTGATCGAGGCCGCGCCGCTGCCCATGTGGTATCGCGGCCCCGACCTCAGGCTGATGATGGTCAATTCGGCCTATGTCGATGCGGTCGAGGGCAGCCATGCCGAGGACGTTGTCGCACGCGGGCTGGAATTGGTCGAAGGTTCGGGCATTGGCGGGCCGCTGGCGAGCGCGGTCGTCGCGCGCGAATCGGGCAAGCCGCAGATGCAGGCGATGCCCGCGACCATTCTTGGCCAGCGGCGGATGCTCAAGGTGTTCGACGTGCCGTTGCCGACTGGCGGGGTGGCGGGATTTGCCGTCGATATCGAGGATTTGGAGCAGGCGCGATCGGGATTGAAGCGCTTTGCCGAGGCGCAGCGGGCCATGCTCGACCGGCTATCGGCCGGCGTGGTGCAATTCGCGGCAGATCGCAGCCTGGTCTTCTGTAACCAGCCCTTTCAGCGGCTGTTCGCGATGCGCAGCGAATGGCTGGCGGACCGGCCCGAGTTCGATCGCGTGCTTGAGCGCATGCGCGAGGCCAATCGCTTGCCCGAAGTGCGCGACTTTCCCGGCTGGAAGGCTGAACGGCGCGACTGGTTCGTGGCGACCGACAGCCAGATTGAGGAGCAATGGCATCTGCCGGGCGGCGTCCATCTGCGCGTGGTCGCGCAGCCCTTGCCCGATGGCGGGCTGTTGCTGATTTTCGAAGACCGTACCGAGCAGGTGCAATTGGCGAGCGCGCGCGACACCCTGTTGCGCGTTCGCAGCGCGACTTTTGATAATTTGTTCGAAGCCTTGGGCGTGTTCGCGGCGGATGGGCGGCTGCAATTGTGGAACAATCGTTTCCGCGCGGTGTGGGATTTCGACGAGGCATTTCTCAGCCAGCATCCCCGCGTCGACGCGCTTGCCAAAATCGCGCAGGACAAGCTGGCGACGCCATCGCAATCGGTACTGATTACCGAATTGGTCCGATCGGCAACGGCGGAGCGGCAACAGCGCGGCGGGCGCGTTGCCCTGGCCGATGGGCGGCATTTCGAATTTGCGGCAGTGCCGCTGCCCGATGGCAATGCGCTGTTCACCATGCTTGATGTGACCGATCGCCAGCGGGTCGAGCGGGCCTTGCGCGACCGCAACGAGGCACTCGAAGCCGCCGACAAGGTGAAGACGGCGTTCGTCGCCAATATGTCGTATGAATTGCGCACGCCGCTCACCTCGATCAGCGGTTTTGGCGAGATGCTGCAGGCGGGATATGCGGGCGCGCTGCCGCAGATGGCGCGCGATTATGTCGAGGCGATCATGGAATCGGTGGCACGGCTTTCCACCCTGGTCGACGACGTGCTCGACTTGACGCTGGGGCAGAAGGACGGGCCCGAGCTTGAGCGGTTCGAGGTCGATCTGGAACGCATCGCGCGCGCTGCTGCTGACCGGATGCGGCCGATAATGGCCAAAAGAGGACTGGATTTCGCGGTCGAATTGCAACCATCGACGGGCAGCATTTCGGGCGATGCGCGGCGGCTGACCCAGACGATCGAAAACATGCTGCGTCATGCGGTGTCGGGGACGCCCGAAGGCGGGCGGGTGCTGCTCCATACCGATGGCACCGCCGCAAAAGCGCGGATCGTGGTTTCAGACAATGGCCGCGGCATGACCGCCCGGGCCATTGCCCGCGCCTTCGATCGATTTGCCGAGCCTGGTCCAACCCGGAATGGCGAGCGCGCGCTGGGCCTGGACTTGCCGCTCGCCAAGCAATTTGCCGAGGCGCATGGCGGCAGCATCGATCTGGTGTCGGAACCGGGGCAAGGCACGCTGATTACCGTGGAATTGCCGCGCCGATGATACGGCTGGCTGACGCTGCCCAAACCGAAGCGGTTGGTGCGCGGCTGGCGGCGGTGGTGCGCGCGGGCGACGTTATTGCTCTGTCGGGGCCATTGGGTGCAGGCAAAACCAGCCTTGCGCGCGGGTTGCTGGCGGCGCTGGGACTGATCGGGGAAGCGCCCTCGCCGAGTTTCGCGATCGTGCAGCCCTATGCGCCGCCTGAGGTAAGGGTGCCGGTATTGCATGTCGATCTCTATCGCCTGGAAGATGTCGATGAGCTTGCCGAGCTTGGCCTGGATGACGCCAGCGACGCGCTGCTCATCGTCGAATGGCCCGAACGCGCGGGCGCGACCTATTGGCCCGATGCGCTGGTGCTGACCCTTTCGATCGAAAGCGATAGCAGCCGATCCTTGACAGCGGACGTGCCCACGGCATGGAAGGAGCGATGGCCCTTTCCATGACTCCTCCGCCGGCAGCACGCGATTTTCTTGACGCGCATGGCTGGTCAGGCGCCGATATCGTCCCGCTGGCCGGTGATGCCTCGTTCCGGCGCTATTTCCGCGTCGTCGCCGGGGATCGGCGGGCTGTGCTGATGGACGCGCCGCCGCCGCATGAAAATCCCCGGCCTTTCATTGAAATTGCGGACTGGCTGGGGGAGCGCGGGTTTCGCGCGCCGGTAGTGCACGCGCTCGACCTGGATCTTGGCCTGGTCTTGCTTGAGGATTTTGGCGACGCGCGCATGCGCGAGACCGTTGATGCCGACCCGCAGATGACCGAGCGGCTTTACGCCCGGGCGGTCGATACGCTGGTGGCGCTGCACGCCCATGCCCCTGCCGAGCTACGGCCCTATGACCGGGCGGAGCTGCATCGCGAGGCGGGGTTACTGACGCAATGGTATTGCCCGGCTGTCGGCCTTGCGGTGGATGAAGCTGGTTATGTCGCGGCGTGGGATGCGGTGTTTGACCGGGCATTGACCGCGTCTCCCGTCACCGTGCTGCGCGATTACCATGCCGAAAACCTGATGCTGATTGATGAAGGCGCGCTCGGCCTGCTCGATTTTCAGGACGCGCTGGCGGGGCACCCGGCCTATGATCTTGTCTCGCTGCTTCAGGATGCGCGCCGCGATGTCGAGCCGGAGATCGAGGCGGCGATGCTGGCCCGCTATAAAGCGGCGACGGGGGCAGGGGCCGATTTCGACGCGGCCTATTATGTGCTCGGCGCGCAGCGCAACGCCAAGATTATCGGCATCTTCACGCGCTTGTGGAAGCGCGATGGCAAACCCCGCTACCCCGGCTTGTGCCCACGGGTTTGGCGCTATCTGGAGGCGGATCTGGCTGTGCCGGCGCTCGCGCCCGTCAAGGCGTGGTTTGACGCCAATATCCCCACTGCCCGGCGCGGCGATCCAATGGCGATCGGCGCGCAATGACCGCCAGGCGCGCCCTGAAACTGCGCCCCCAGCTCGACGTGGCGGTGCCCGAAACCGCGATGGTGATGGCGGCTGGCCTGGGCAAGCGGATGCGACCGCTGACCGCCACACGCCCCAAGCCGCTGGTTGAGGTGGCGGGCAAGGCGTTGCTCGACCATGCGCTTGACCGGCTGCGCGCGGCAGGCGTCAAGCGCGCCGTCGTCAACGTCCATTATCTGGCGGACGCGCTCGAAGCCCATCTGAAGAGGCAATCGCAAGACCTTGAAATCATTGTCTCGGATGAGCGCGACCAATTGATGGAAACCGGTGGCGGCCTGGTCAAGGCGCTGCCGCTGCTTGGCGATAAGCCCTTTATTTCAGTCAATAGTGACAATTTGTGGATCGACGGGCCGATCGATTCGATCCGGCTGCTCGCCTGCCATTGGGACGACGCGACGATGGACGCGCTGTTGCTGATGGTCCCGCTTGCCCGCGCCAATTGCCACGCCGGGCAGGGCGATTTCCACCTTGATGCGCATGGACGGATCACCGGACGTCGCCGACCCGGCAGGCTGGCTCCGTTCGTTTGGACCGGGGTGCAGATCCTGTCGCCCCGGTTGATCGCGAATGCCCCATCGGGCCCGTTTTCCACCAATGTCTTTTGGGATCGGGCGATCGCGGCAGGGCGCGCCTTTGGCCTGGTTCATCAGGGACTGTGGTTCGACGTCGGCACGCCCGGCGCGGTGAGCACGACGGAGGCGATCCTCGCCGATGCCTGAGCGGCGCGGTCTGCACGTTTACAGCATTCCGACGCATCACGGCTTTGCCGACTCGCTCGCGGCCGGGCTGATCCGGCGTTATGGTGGCGATCCGCTGGTGCTGGCGCGCGGGCTGGTGCTGGTGCCGACAAACCGCGCCAAGCGGACGCTGACCGACGCGTTCGTCCGGGCAAGCGGGGCGGGGCTGTTGCTGCCAAGGCTGGTGGCGATCGGCGATCCCGATCTTGACGAGGCAATCGGCGCCGCGTTCGACCCGGTGGATGCGGGCGATGCGCCACCCCCCGCCATCGCCCCGCTTGAGCGCCGGTTGATCCTTGCGCGGCTGGTGAGCGAGGCACGCGCGCGCGCTGCGGCGCCGATCGACATGGCGGAGGCGCTGCGACTGGCGGGTGACTTGGCCCGCACGCTCGACCAATTGCTGGTTGAGGAAATTCCGCCCGCCCGATTGCGCGCGATCGAGATGAGCGAGGGACTGGCCGAGCATTGGCAGCGGTCGCTCGACGAGCTTGCGGTCATTTTGGAACGCTGGCCAGCCGAACTGGCGGCGCGCGGCTGTATTGACCTTGCCACCCGCCGCACCCGCTTGCTTGATGCGGTGGGCAAGCGCTGGCGGCAGGCGCCGCCTGGGGGCTTTGTCTGCGCGGCGGGCGTTACCGCGACCGCGCCGTCGGTCGCGCGGCTGTTGCGCGTCATCGCCGGGCTGGCAGACGGGATGGTCGTGCTGCCGGGCCTCGCCACGGGCATGGACGAGGCGGAGTGGCAGGCGCTGGGGCCGCATCAGCCTGATCCGGTTACCGGGCGAGCGCGCCGCCCGATTGAGACGCACCCGCAATTTGCGCTGAAGCTGTTGCTTGATCGCATGGGGGTAAACCGCGCCGAGGTGGGTGAATGGCGAGGACGCGGCGGCCCTGAAGCCGCCGCCGCCCGCACGCGCGCGATCGATAACGCGATGGCGCCCGCCCAGTTCACCGCCAAATGGACCAGCCTCGCCGCCGCCGAGCGCCGGCTGACCGGTGTGCGCGCGGTCGAGCTGGCGACACCCGCCGATGAAGCGCAGGCGATTGCCCTTGCCCTGCGCGACGTGCTCGAAACGCCGGGGCGAACCGCAGCGCTGGTCACGCCCGATCGCACGCTTGCCCGGCGCGTGGTCGCGCATTGCGCGCGCTGGGGCATCGCCATCGACGATTCCGCCGGCCAACCGCTGGCCATGCTGCCGCCGGGCACATTGCTGATCGAGCTTGCCGAGGCTGCCGCGCAGCAATTCGCACCGGTGCCGCTGCTCGCGCTGCTCAAGCACCCGCTGGTGCGCGCAGGCGATGCGCGGCTGGCCTGGCTGGAGGGCGCCCGCGCGCTTGACCTCGCGCTTAGGGGGCCGCGCCCGGCGCCGGGGCTGAGCGGGGTGGACGAGTATCTCGCGGCCCATCCCGATCGTGCGGCTGCAGCGGCGTGGTGGGCCGAGGCGTGCGCGCTGCTCGAACCGATGGCGCGGGCAGTAGTGGCGGGGGCACAGCCGCTGGCCACGCTGCTTGCGGTCCTGCGCGATGCCGCCGGTGCGCTTGCCGGGGACGCGGCCTGGCACGGGCCAGCCGGGCGGGCGGCGGCCGATTTGCTTGCCGAGCTGGAGGAGCGCGCGGGCGCCGGGCCGTTACAGGTCGATCCCCTCGCGCTTCCGCAAATCCTGCGCACGCTGCTTGGCGAGATTGCGGTTCGGCCACCGCAGGGCGGCCATCCGCGCCTGGCGATTTACGGGCTGATCGAGGCGCGATTGCAGCGCGCCGATATGATGATTCTGGGCGGTCTGAACGAAGGCAATTGGCCCGCCAGCCCCGCACCCGATCCCTGGCTGGCGCCGCGTATCCGCGCCGAGCTGGGTCTGCCGGGGCTGGAGCGTCGGGTGGGGCTGGCCGCGCATGATTTCGCGACCGCGCTGGGCGCGCCCGAGGTGCTGCTGACGCGCGCCCGCCGCGATGGTTCGGCGCCCACCATTGCGTCGCGTTTCTGGCTGCGGCTTGAAGCGATGCTCGACAAGGGGCTGACCCGGGCCGATGATGTGGCCCATTGGGTCCGGCGGATTGACGACCCGGGTGACTATGCCCCTGCCAAGCGACCCGCCCCGTGCCCGCCCGCCGCGCTGCGCCCGCGCACCTTGTCGGTCACCGAAGTCGATCGGCTGAAGTCCGATCCTTTCGCCTTTTACGCGCGGCGCATGCTCGGCCTGATGCCGCTTGACCCCGTCGATGCCGATCCCGGTCCGGCGTGGCGCGGCACTGAAGTGCATCGCGTGCTTCATCAATGGGCGGCGCTGGATGGCGCCCGTCCCGATGCCCTGATGCCGCGCCTGCGCGCGATGCTGGCGGCGGAGCATGTCCATCCGTTGCTGCGCGCGCTGTGGCAGCCCCGGCTGGTCGAAGCGATTGACTGGATCGCGCGCGAAGTTGCCAGCGACGCGGCCAGCGGGCGCCACATCCTTGCCACCGAAGCCAAGGGCAAGCTTGCCATGGGCGAGATCATGTTGACCGGTGCCTTTGATCGCGTCGATCGGCTGCCCGATGGCAGCCTGGCGATCGTTGACTATAAAACGGGTAAGCCGCCATCGCCCGCCGCCGTGCGCGAGGGGTTCAGCCTGCAGCTGGGGCTGCTTGGCCTGATGGTCGAACGCGGGGCCTTTGCCGAGGTGGCCGGGCCAGTCACCGAGTTCGAATATTGGTCGATGGCCAAGAATAAGGGGGCCTTTGGCTATCGCACCACCCCGGTGGGCGACGACGATAGCGATGGCCGCGTGCCACGCGATCGCTTTGTCGCGCTGGCGGCCGACCAGTTTAGCGGCGCGGTTGCGACCTGGCTGACCGGCGATGAACCCTTCACCGCCAAGCTCGTGCCGCATTACGCGCCTTATGCCGATTATGATCAGCTGATGCGGCTCGCCGAATGGTATGGGCGCGGGCCATGAGCGGGGCAAAGGGCGGGGCGCTTCCCCGGTTGCATGGCAATCAGGCGCAGGCAAGCGGCCCGGACGGGCATGTCTGGCTCTCGGCCTCGGCAGGCACCGGCAAGACGCAAGTGCTGACCGCGCGTGTCTATCGCCTGTTGCTGGGGGGGACGGACCCTGGCGCGATCCTGTGCCTGACCTTCACCAAGGCAGGCGCGGCGGAGATGGCGGCGCGGATCAACCAGCGGCTCGCCGCCTGGGTGCGCATGCCCGAAGTCGACCTGCGCAAGGACCTGAACGCGCTGGGCGAGAACTGGCAAGCGCCGGGGATGATCGAACGCGCGCGGACGCTGTTCGCGCGGGTGCTCGATGCGCCGGGCGGCGGCATCCGCATCCAGACGATCCACGGATTTTGCCAGACGTTGCTCGCCGGCTTCCCGGCCGAGGCGGGGCTGGTGCCAGGCTTCCGTCCGCTTGAGGGGCGGGAGGAAACGCAGCTCGCGCGCGAGGCGCTGGCCGAGATGCTGGTCGAGGCCGAACGCGAAGGGCGTGACGGCGGGATCGCGGCCATCGCCGAGCTGAGCAAGCGCGCGGGTGAGCAGGCGGCGCAATCCTTTCTGATGGCCTGCGCCCGGGCACCGGCCGCGATGGAGGCGATGCCGCCTGCAATCGGTCCCTATCTGCGCCACCTGGCCGAATTGCCGCTCGGCGATGTCGAACCGATCATCGGCGCGGCGTGCGCTGACGACCGGTTTCCGGTTGATGCGGTGCGGGCGCTGGCGGCGGCCAATCAGGCCTGGGCCACCAAGACGGGCATCGCGGCGGCGGAAACGGCGGAGGCCTGGCTGGCGGCGTCGCCAAGTGACCGGGCAGCGATGCTCGACGATCTGATCGGCCTGGTGCTGACCGACAAGGGCAGTTTTCGCGCCGTCCGCGACAAGCTGCTCGCTATCGAGCCCGGCTATCACGACCTTGCCGAGGCGATTGTCGATGCCGCTCAGCCGCTGATCGAGCAGCGCCGCCTTGCCGCCTTTATCGATCGGCTGGCGCCCATTCTTCAAGCCGGGCGTGACTATGCCCGCGCTTATGCCCACGCCAAAAGGCGGCTGGGCGTCGTCGATTTCGACGATATGATCCGTGCGACGGTCGCGCTGCTGAAACGGCCCGGCATGGGCGACTGGGTCCGTTACAAGCTGGACCAGGCAACCGACCATATCCTGATCGACGAGGCGCAGGACACCAACCAGGATCAATGGGATATTGTGAAAGAACTGGCCGCCGAATATTTCGCGGGCCAGGGCGCTCGCGACGGGCGGACGCGCACATTGTTTGTCGTTGGCGACTTCAAACAGGCGATATTCGGGTTCCAGGGAACCAGCCCGCTCTATTTCGCGCGGGCGGAGCGCGACTTTCACGCAGCCGCGCTGGCGGGGTTGGGGGAGGGGGCCGGCGAAGGGGCGCCCTTTCATCGCCTGTCGCTGACCCATTCCTTTCGCTCGACGCCGCCCATCCTTGATTTTGTCGACGCCGCGCTGGCCGGCTTGCCGCCCCCCGGCATGGGGCCGGTGACCGAGGTCGAACGCCATGCGAGCGAAGTCGGCGGGGCGGGTATTGTCAGCCTGTGGGCGCCCGTTGTCGCGGGCGGAGCGGACGAGGGCGAGGAGGATTGGGTCGACGACGAAATCCGCGCGCTGGCCAGCCGCATTGCCCGCCAAGTCCGCGATTGGCTTGATCCTGCCGATCCCCTGATCCTGCCCGCAAAGGGGCGGGCGTTGCGACCCGAGGATGTGATGATCCTGGTCAAGCGGCGCGGTGAACTGGCGCAGCTCATCGTCGCGCGGCTTTATGCCGAGGGCGTGCCGGTGGCGGGGGTCGACCGGCTGCGGCTCAACGCACCGCTGGCGGTGATGGATTTGCTCAGCGCTATTCGCTTTGCGCTGCAGCCCGACGATGACCTGACGCTTGCCAATTTGCTGGTTTCGCCGCTGCTCGGCTGGGAGCAGGAAGCGTTGATGGCGGCAGCACTTGGCCGGGGCCGGTCGAGCCTGTGGCGGCATTTGCGGGCGACGCAACCGGCGGAGCATCTGGCGCCGCTCCAGGCGATCCTGGCCCGCGCCGATTTCATCACCCCGTACCGGTTCCTTGAAGAATTATTGTCAGGGCCGCTGAACGGACGCCAGAAATTGCTGTGTCGGCTGGGCGAGGAGGCGCGGGATCCCATTGACGAGCTGCTCGCCGCCGCACTGCAGTTCGAAACGCTGGCGACGCCGTCATTGCAGGGCTTTATCGACTGGTTTGATCGCGGCGAGGTCGAGATCAAGCGCGATCCGTCGCAGCCGCTCGATGCGGTGCGCGTGATGACGGCGCACGCCGCCAAGGGATTGCAGGCGCCGCTCGTCATCCTGGCCGATGCGACGGCTGACCCTGATCGCTCGCCGCGATCGACGATCAGCTGGATGGGTGTGCCGGTACCCCGTCCCGCGCGCGAAGAGCGCGTCGGCATATTTGCGCAACTCGTCGATGAAGCCGATCAGCGCGAGCTGGAGGAGCATTGGCGGCTGTTTTACGTAGCCGCCACGCGTGCCGAAGAACATCTGGTGATTGCCGGTGCGCTGGGTGCACGCGCCAAAGGCGTCCCGCCCTTCTCAAGCTGGTATGCGGCAGCGGCAAGGGCCTTTGATGCCCTGGGGGTGGAGACGGGAGAGGAGGCGCGTCATTTCCTCGGCGGCGCAGCGCCGTCGCTGCGGAAAGGCGTCGATGATAAGACAGCCAGTCGGCCCGCATTGACCGCCGCAATGCCGCTGCCTGACTGGGCGCATCGGCCAGCGCCGCAGGAAGCACGCCCGTCGCGCCCGCTCGCGCCCTCCGCGCTGGGGGCGGACGATGTCGCCGATCCGCCGCCAACCCCCGAATTGCGGGCGGCAGCGCGCCGGGGACAGCTGCTCCACGCTTTGTTTGAGCGGTTGCCGGCGGTGTCTGCGCCGGCGCGGCGCGCATCGGCGGATCGATGGCTGCAAGCCAGCGCCGGCGTGATCGATGCCGTGGAGCGGCAGGAGCTGATCAGCGCGGCGCTTGGCGTCATTGATGACGCGCGTTTTGCCGCGCTGTTTGGCCCGCAGGCGCTGGCCGAAACCCCGATTGCCGCCGTTGTCGACGATGGCTTTGTGGTGTCGGGCACGGTCGATCGGCTGGTCGTGACGGACGATCATATCGCGGTGGTCGACTTCAAGACGGGCCGTCGCGTGCCTGAAAGCCTGGCAGCGCTGCCCGCGCCGCACCTGCGTCAGATGGCGGCTTATGTCGCGGCGTTGGAAGTGATTTTCCCCGGTCGCCCGATCACCGCTTCGCTGCTCTACACCGGTCGGCCGATATTGTTTGATCTGCCGCCCGCGCTGATTGATGCTCACAAGCCACGCTTGGGCGCGACAGAGCAAAGCTTGGTAACCTCTGCTTGAGGCGGCGCGAATGCCCCCCTAGATTGCGCCCCATCCAAGGAGATTTGACATGGCGACCAAGAAGATCAGCGACGAAAGCTTTGATATTGACGTGCTCAAGGCCGACAAGCCCGTGCTCGTCGATTTCTGGGCGGATTGGTGCGGCCCCTGCAAAGTGATCGCGCCGAGCCTTGAGGAACTGTCGGACGAGCTTACCGATCAGGTCGTCATCACCAAGGCCAATCTGGACGACGCGCCCGAAGCCGCGACGCGCTTTGGCATCCGCACCATCCCCAATCTCGTCCTGTTCAAGGGCGGCGAGGAAGTGGCGCGCTTCAGCCGCGCGGCGCCCAAGAGCCAGCTCAAGGCGTGGCTGGAAGGCGCGCTGGCCTGAAAAGACAGTGCCGTCGCCCCAGCGAAAGCTGGGGCCGGTTGCTGGCCCCCGACCCCAGCTTTCACTGGGATGACGGATCGGCGCGGCTGATCAACTCCGATAATCGGCGTTGATGCTGATATAGCCATGGGTAAGGTCGCACGTCCAAACGGTCGCGCGGCCTTCGCCCAACCCCAGACCGACTTCGATGTCGATATCCTGACCCTTCAAATGAGCAGCGACGGGCGCTTCGTCATAATCGGCGACAGCGAGGCCGTTGCGCGCCACTTGCACGCCGCCGAAGCGAATCGATAGGCGGTCGCGGTCGGCGGGTTCGCCGGCCTTGCCGACGGCCATCACGACGCGCCCCCAATTCGCATCCTCGCCGGCAATCGCAGTTTTCACCAGCGGCGAATTGGCGATCGACAGCGCGATGCGGTGGGCGCTCGCGTCGCTTTCCGCGCCGGTCACATCGATGCGGATGAATTTGCTCGCTCCTTCGCCGTCGCGAACGACGAGATGGGCAAGCTGCAGGCACAAATCGTTCAGCGCCGCGCGGAAGGCATCGGCCCCCGGGCTGTCATCGTGATCGATCGGCGCATTGCCCGCAGCGCCTGTCGCGAAGGCGAGCACGGTGTCGCTGGTCGAGGTGTCGCTATCCACCGTGATGCACGAGAAACTGCGCTTATTCGCCTCGCTCAGCGCACGCTGCAGGAAGCCGGGTGACGCGGCGGCATCGGTGAAGATGAAGCCGAGCATCGTCGCCATGTCGGGCGCGATCATGCCCGATCCCTTGATGATGCCGGCGAGCGAGACGGTGCGGCCATCGACGATCGCGGTGGTGACGGCGCCTTTCGGAAAAGTATCGGTCGTCCCGATCGTCAGGGCCGCGTCTTCCCAGCTGCAGGGCGGCGCGGCAAAGGCCGAGTCGAGACCCGCTTCGGCCTTGTCGATCGGCAGCGGCACGCCGATGACGCCGGTTGAGGCGACGAAAACGTCCGACGGCTGGCAACCGATCGCCCCGGCGGCCCGCGCGGCAATTGCCTCAACCGCGGCCCGCCCGCGCGCACCGGTAAAGGCGTTGGCGTTGCCGGCATTGACCACCAGCGCGCGCGCTTGCCCCAGGGTCAGCGCCGCGCGACACCATTCCACCTCGGGTGAGGGGCATTTGCTGGTCGTCAGCACGCCCGCCACGCTCGTTCCCGGTGCCAGGGTGATGAAGGTCAGGTCAGTGCGGTCCCAGCTTTTATAGCCCGCCCGCACCACGCGCCGCTCCACCCCGCCAATTGCAGGCAGAACGGGGAAAACGGCCGGCGCGAGCGGTGAGGGAGAAGGCGCGGATGACATGGCGATATTCTCTGGCTAGGGTTTGGAGCGACGGATAAATCGACAGGGGTTGTTAGAGTGAGCATGGCGCAACGCAAGGCTGGATTGGGGGCGTGGGCGACACTGGCGGGGGTGACGGCGTTGCTTGGCATGGCCGCGACACCGGTTGCCATGGCCAAACCGCCGGTCAAGGGCAAGACGTCCGCCAAATCCGTTGCGAAGCCGGTCGCCAAAACAGCGGCCAAGCCCGCCGTCGCTGCCCCGGCGGCACCTCCCGCGCCCAAGCCCCTGGCTGATGACGGCACCCCCCGCGCCAAGCCGATCGGCAATCCCGGCGACTGGTTCCCCGCCGATGCCTATCCCCCCGAAGCGCGCAATGCCGGGCAGGAGGGGCGGACGGTGTTCGCGGTCAAGATCGACGCCAAGGGGCGGATTCTGGAATGCGACATCGTCCAATCTAGCGGATCGGCGCAACTGGACAATACCACTTGCGATTTGATCGTCTCGCACGGCCGCTTCACGCCTGCGCATGACGCGGCGGGCAATGCAGTGGCGGGGGAGTGGCGATCGGCAATGCGCTGGCAACTTGTCACCGGCGCTTCGGCTCTTGATACGGAATAGGTCAAAGCTCGCTGCCCTTATCCGTTCGTGCTGAGCGCAGTCGAAGCATTGTTCTTCTTCTTGTCCAACGGCTTGCGGCACAAAGAACGGCCCTTTGACTTCGCTCAGGGCGAACGGCGTTATGATTTGGTCTCTGACTGGTGGCAGGGTTTGGATGACGCCACGACTTTGCGTTGGACGTGGCCCGTCACAATCCCTATGTCGCGGCAATCATGCAGGTGACGTTGGCGTGACATTGCTGTTGCTTCTCTCGGCGCTGCTGTCGGCGCTGACCGGCGGGTCGGGCCCGGCGGTGCGCGTCGTCGCGCCGCAAGCCGTCAGTCGGCAGGCAGTGGCAAGCGCCGTGGTGAAGGCCGTGGCGACGGCGCCGTCCTTCCGGCCCGAACAGCCTTTGCCGGCGCTGTCGCGGCAAGCAATGGCGCCGCGGTCGCTGGTGATGGCGATTGCTGCTGCCGAGCCTGTTTTTGCAGGGCGCAGGCGCGAATAAGCTCCGCCTTGGTCTTCCGGAGCGGTTAGTTCGCGTCCGCCAACCTTCATCCATTCATTCGCTCATGCCGCCCCAGCAACGGGTGGCGCGCACCAAGACTTTAGGAAACCACCATGCTCGGCGCCATCGCCAAATCCTTATTCGGTTCATCGAACGAGCGCTACG
>JBOFDB010000108.1:0-8988 GCA_051646545.1 Sphingomonas sp. | reverse complement strand
TGCCCAAAGCGCGCTTCGGCCATCTTGCCGAGCATGTCATGCCCGATGGACGCGTGCTGATCGACAGCTATCACTGCTCGCGGTACAACCAGAATACCGGTCGGCTGACCGCCGCAATGTTCGAAGCGGTCTTCGCCCGGGCGGTGGAACGCAACGCCGCCCCGATCAACTAGGCCGTAGACTCATTAAAGCGGCCTGTCGGCTTCCGCGCCAATTTCTGCCCTTCGCGCTTTGACTTTCTGAGCCTCAAAGCCGACGTTCGCTGACAAAGCGGCTTGGGGGGGGACATGCGTGACGATCACAACCTGATACTACGAAAGTTCGAGCCTTCTGACCTCGACACGCTCGCGACCATTTGGTTTGAAAGCGCGAGCATACCTGGCGTCGGCCCAGAGCACATGCCGTCAACTTCTGAGCTAAGGGAGCGGATGGACCGTGAAATCGAGGCGGGCTGGCACCTAACTGTCGCCGTGAAGCAGGCAGAAATTGTCGGCTTCTTGGCGATAAGAACCGACAAGGCATTACTCGATCAGCTATTTCTACAGCCTGCTTCGATAGGCAAGGGTATCGGCCAGAAACTGCTTGAGGAAGCCAAGCGCCTTATGCCGCAGGGGTTCACTCTTCATACTGCCGCGACCAACGATCATGCTCGCCGCTTTTACGAGGCGTCCGGCTTGTCCATTGATCGCGAGGAACTGCACCCGCGCTTCGGACACCCGATAGTCTGGTACAAATGGCCTGGCTACAACGTCCGAAATTAAACAAGCTTCCCTAAAACCCGACAGTCAGCTTCCCACCCCTGGCCGGTCGTTAGGTCCCTATGCCGAAAGCGGTCGTTTATGCGTTCGCAACCCAGGCTGATTGACTAACGCTCATAGGCCTTGGGCAAGGCGCCCTCTTGCGGGTTCTGGTAGCGCTTCAGCAACTCATCCTGCCGGGTGTGGAGCGGTTGCTTGACCACGTCGATATAGACCGCTGCCACCCCGGTGCCGAGTTCGAGCGGATCGCCATCCCAGATCACGACATCGCCATGCGCGCCGGTTTTCAGCGAGCCGAGGTCATTGCCGAGCCCGATCGCCTCGGCAGGCTTGGAGGTGATGGCAGCGAAGGCGTCGTCCCAGCTCAATCCGGTCGCGCCGGGCAGCTTGGCGATGCCGACCAGATTGCCGGCATATTGTTTTTCGAGCCGCGCCTGGCGCGCGTCATTGTCGTTGATGGTGCCGATGCCGACCAGCACGCCCGCCGCTTTCATCCGCCCGACATTGCTTTCGGTGGACGCAAGCTCCTCGAAACTGTTGGGCAAGTCGGTCAGCGCCGAGGCGATGACGGGAATGTGCGCGGCCGCGATATCCTTCGCCACCGTCCAGCCTTCCGCCGCGCCGACGAACACCATGCGCAGCTGCGGCATTTCCCGACGGATGGCGATCAGCGCCAGCATGTCGGAGGCGCGCTCGACATGGATGAGCAACGGCATGCGGCCATTGACCACCGGCTCGAGCGCGACCGCATCGGGCCGGGTGAGCAGCGCGTCGCGGCCCTGATCGGGCCAGCTGCCGCCACGTTTGGCATAATCCCGCGCCTGGAGCAGCGCTTCCTTGAACGCGACGATCGCCGCCGCCCGGCTGCCGCCCGCGTTGCGCGCGCCTGCCTCGCCATATTCCATGAACTGGAAAGCGCGCGGCACGGTGACGGCATTGCGATCGGCGCCGAGGTCGATCACCGCGCCGAGCCCCGCCCAGATCGAGCCGCCGCTTTCAGGCGCGACGATCGCACGGGTGATCCCTTCGGCGCGGTTCAGCGGGATTGAGCTGGAGAGCGGATTGACCGCGGGCGCGATGTCGATCGAGGCATGGAACGGGCTGTTGCGCGCGCCCGCGTCGTTGGTCTGCTCGACGCCATCCACCTCGACAATGCCCAGCCGGGTGAAGCCCGCGACGATGCCCGGCGTCACATAGCGCCCGCCGGCATCGACCACCTCGACGCCCGCCGGCACCTTGACCGACTTGCCTGCGGCAACAACGCGGCCATCCTTGACGACGACCGTGCCCCCCTCGATCGGGGGCGAGCCATCGCCGAGAACGAGCTTGGCGTTGGTGATCGCGACGCTCTGCGCGAGCGCGGGCGCAGCGGCGAGGGCGAGCGGCGCCGCAACGGCGAGGAGCAACAGGCGCTTCACTTCACGTCTCCCGAGCCAGGCTGGCCAAGTTCAAAGTCGGAGACGGGCCGCCGCCCCGGATCATGCGCGTCATACATCAGCGCGCCGTCGATCCACACCATGTCGGGGCGGGTATAGACGCTGAATGGATTGCCGTTCCACAGCACCACATCGGCCATCTTGCCGGGCTTGAGGCTGCCGGTCTTGTCGGCGATGCCCAGCGCCTTGGCGGGGTTGATCGTCAGCCATTTCCAGGCGTCGGCATCCGATATCTCGATGCCCGCGCGGCGCCCGGCGGCCAGCGCCTTGGCGACTTCCTGGTTCAAGCGCTGACTGCCGTTGTCATCGTCGGAGTGGATCATCGCGCACGCGCCCGCCTTGGTCAGCAGCGCGAGATTTTCCTTGATCGCGTCATAGGCTTCCATCTTGAAGCCCCACCAGTCCGCCCACACTGCCGCGCAGGTGCCGTTGGCCTTCAGCAAGTCGCCGATCTTATAGGCTTCGACAGCGTGGTGGAACGCGCTGACATGATAGCCGAATTCCTTCGCCATATCGAGCACGATGCCCATTTCGTCGGCGCGATAGCAGTGGTTCTGGACGAGGATTTCGCCCGACAGCACGCCCGCCAGCGTATCCATGCCGATGTCGCGGGCAGGCGGCTCGCCACCCTGCGCCTCATATTTGTCCCAGCGGCGCTTATATTCGGTGGCACGCGCCCAGGTCTGGCGATCGACCGCGATATTGCCCATCCGGGTAGAGGGCTCGCGCCCCTTGCTGCCATAGACGCGCTTGGGGTTTTCGCCGCACGCCATTTTCAGCCCATATTTGGCGCCGGGGAACTTCATTGCCTGTTCGGTGCGGGCGTAGACATTCTTGATGACGACCGATCGCCCGCCCATCAGATTGGCCGAGCCGGGCAGGATTTCGAGCGTCGTCACCCCGCCATTGGCGAGCGCGCGGGAAAAGCCGGGGTCTTGCGGCCACACGCTGTGTTCCGCCCAGACATCGGGCGTGGTCGGCGCGGTCGCTTCATTGCCGTCGGAATTGGCCTGGACGGCGGGCGTGGGATAGTCGCCCAGATGGCTGTGAATGTCGATGACGCCGGGCGAGACGGTCTTGCCGGTGCCGTCGATCACCCTGGCACCCGCAGGCGCCGAAAGCTGCTGGCCGACCGCGACGATCTTGCCGTCAGCGAACAGCACCTGGCCATTGTCGATGCGGCCGCCTTCGCCATCGAAGACGGTGACGTTGGTGATGAGCGTCGGCACGCCGGGATAAGGGTGATAGGTCGACGGATAGGGATCGTGGCTATAGCCCTTGCCCGCGCCAGGGCCTTTGGCGACGGGCGCGGTGCTGGCGGCGGTTTTGGGTTTTCCCCCGCCATCGCCGACGCAGCCGCTTAGCAGCGCCGCGCCTGCAAAGAGCGCCAGCGCGCCTCGACCGGCGCGGAAATGTGCGAAGCTGGCCATGACGGCATCCCCCCTATTTTCGGCGCGAAAGACCGATCGCCAATGGCGCCAGCATTTCCCGGGATGCGACCACTGTCAATCCGGCTTGACGCGGCAACTGTCGAATTTTTCTAAGCCATTGCACCAAAAAAAGGCCTCCGGTGCCCAGGGACACCGGAGGCCGCTGGTCGGCACATGGGGGGCCGACGCAGATAAGGGAGGGAAGTGGCGACTTACGGGGTCGTGCCGTCGCTGGCGGCGGCGTTGTGCAGGATTTCCCCCTTGGCCATGCCCGAGACAAGCACCTCGCCATTGCCGGTGAAGTTTGACGCGGGCAGCGTCGCCAGCTTGTGGCCGACCTTCATCTTCACTTGCTCGACCCGGCCGCGCGTATCCGTGGTGACCGACTGGACGGTGCCGATCGCGCGGCCCCGGGCGTCGGTGATAGGCATGCCGCGCGTAATCGCGAAATTGCCCTGGCCATTGGCGGTGCCGCTGCCGGCCAGCGACAACGTACCAGCCGGCCCCGTACCGCTCGCCGAGCCATTGGCCGCGCCGCTGGCCGAACCATTGCCCTGGGCACTGCCGACGCCATTGGCGTACGCAGCGGCGCCGTTCAGGGCGCCCTGGCCCGTCGCCGCGACATTGCCCGCCACCGATCCGGCACGGCTGCGCACCGCACCCACGGCATTGGCCGACCGGTCGCGCGCCGCAGCGGCGGTGGTGGCGGCGCGATCCTTGACCGCGCTTGTCGTCGTCATCGCCCGGTCGCGTGCCGCGCCTGCGGTGGTCAAGGCGCGATCCTTGGCATTGCCGGCGGTGGTGAAGGCGCGGTCACGCGCCGCCTGCGCCGTGCCGCGCGCGGTGCCGACGGTCTGACCGGCGATCGAGCGCACCGCGTCGGTGCCGATCAGCTGCGCATTGGCGCTGCCGTTCGCCGACCCTTGCGCATTGCCCGTGAAATTGGCGGCGGGGCCATGGCTTGAGGCGCTGGTGACACTGTCGGTCAACGACCCATCGACCGAGCGGCTTGCCGACACACTGCCCTTTCGCGTGTTGACGTGGCGCTCACCATGCGTGGAAATCGTGCCCTGCCCCGACGTGTCGACGGTGCGATCGGCGCTGGTGGGCAGATCGGGAATAGCGGGGGCACCCAGGCCACCCCGGGTAATGCCGCCGCCCAGGCCGCCACCCAGACCGCCGCCAATCTGGCCGCCAAGGCCGCCGCCGCCGCGACCGCCCAGCAATTGCGCCTCGGCCGGAACTGCCGCCAGCGCGACCGCGACCGCCGCCGTACCGATCAAAAAGCTCTTCATGATGTCCGTCCTTTCCGTTGGCTTGATCTTGACAGCCCGGCTCGACCACCGGACCTGCTGCGACAACGAAAGGCGAAACGGGTTTAATCCCGGCGGCGAAATTTTTTTGAAAACTTTTTAAATAATGTCGTTATTTCAACTGGGTACGACAGTCGGCACACAGCAAACCGCGCCCGACATGCTTTGTCCCGGCGCCGCTTGCCATGGCATTGAGCGCTTGCAGCAGCGCCGCGACCCGCGCGGGATCGGCATCGGGATAGCGCCGCGCGGCGAGCGCCGCCACCAATGGCGCCGCGAACGACGTGCCGCGCACCGGCACCGCGCCGCCCGCCGCATCCGCCGCCAGCATGTCGGCACCCGGGGCAGCATAATCGAGATGGAGCGCCCGCCCGGCCTCGATCAGCGGGCGGTTATGGCCGTCAACCGCCGTCACCGCGATGACGCCGGGATAGGAAGCGGGATAGGCCGGCGGGGCGGCGGCGCCGTCATTTCCCACCGCTGCCACCACGACCATGCCGCGTTGTTCAACGCTGGCGATCGCGCGCGCCAGCAGCGGATTGCTCGGCCCGACCAGACTGATCACGGTCACCGGCACATGCTCGGTCGTGAGCCAGCCGAGCGCGCGGGCGATCGCCAGGGCATCGCCGCCTGCGGGATCATTGCCATAGACGTCCGCCGCCCACAGCCTGGCGCCGGGCGCCACGCCTCTCACCCGCGCGGTGCCCAGCATCAGCGAGGCGACCGCGCTGCCATGGTTGCTGGGGTGGCCCGCGCCACGGGCAAAACCGGCCAGCGTCACCATGCCCCTCAATCCGATCGATCCCGCCGGGGCGCCATCGATCATGCCGATCCTGGCGGCACCGGGATTGATCGCCGCGCCCGATGTGCCGGCATTCCCCGTAACAATCGGTGCCGCGCCGGCAGCGAAGTGCAGCGTATCGGCCGACACGCTTTTGCCCGCCGCCAATCGCCGCATCGCCTTGATCGCCGCCGGTAGCGACTTGCCCGGTGGCGCGCGGAAGCGGGCATAGCCAATGTCCAGACCGGCAATCATCGACCGTTCGATCAGGGTAAAGCCCGCCTGTCTCGCTGCCGCGACGGTGGCATCATCGGCGTCCTCGACGATCACCTCGCCCGCCCGCGCCGCGTTCCCGTGCTCATCAAGCGCGATGGTGTCGGGGTTGGCGCGAACCAGCGCCTCGATCCGGCGCAGCCGGTCATCGGCGAGCCGGGCCGCCACGCGCGGCACCTCCGCCACCCGGTCGATCGCGTTGGCCAGCCCGCGTTCGCTTTCGGCGACGACGGGCAATTGCGGCAGATTGGGAACGGCGGGAACGCCGCCGCCGCGTGGCAATAGCTGCGCCATCGCCACCATGGGCGCGATGGCCATGCTTAGAATAGCGAGCCATTTCATCGGTTTCACTCTAGTCATCTCAAAATTTCCTGTCATGCCTGGGATGAAACGGCCCAGCCCATCCGTTTCATCCCCCGGAAAGGCATTAAGGGAGGCGGTTCAACCGTGGCATTTGAGCAGGAGCTGCTGGCGTTGCTGCCGCGCATGCGGCGCTTTGCCCATGCGCTCGCCAAAAGCCCGGCCGATGCCGATGATCTGTGCCAGACCGCCGTCGAACGAGCGCTGAAAGCGCGCGATCAATGGCAAGCGGGAACACGATTGGACAGTTGGATGTATCGGATCATGCGCAATGCCTGGATCGACACGACCCGCGCCCGGGCGCGGGCAAACGAAACCTTTGTAGCAGAGGAAGCGGGATTGAGCGTGGGCGATCATGGCGATCAGGCCATTGAGGCGGTGGTCGAACTGGGCCAGGTCGGCCGCGCCATGCAAAATTTGCCCAATGACCAGCGCGAGGCAGTTGCGCTCGTGCTGGTCGAAGGCCTAGCCTATAAAGACGCCGCTGCGATTCTCGACATTCCGATGGGAACGCTGACGTCGCGATTGGTGCGTGGTCGCACGGCACTGATGGAAATGCTGGGAGAAGCGGCATGACCAAACGCACCGAGATCGATGCCGAAATGCTGATGGCTTATGCAGACGGCGAATTGTCGCCGCTCGAGGCCAAGCGCGTGGAGCGCGCGGTGGCGGCTGACCCGGCGCTGCGGCGGCAGGTCGACGCGCACCGCAAATTGCGGGGCATGCTGGCCAATGGCTTTGCGCCGGTGGCGGACGCGCCGGTGCCCCAGCGGCTGACGCAGCTGATCGCCTCAGCGCCTGCCGCAGCGCCCGTGGTGCGGCTCGCCGATTTCCGCTTGCCCAAGGCCGCACGGCAGGTGCGTTGGCACGCCTGGGGAACGGGCATCGCTGCGGCGGCGAGCCTGCTGATCGGGTTGATGCTTGGCAAGGGGTTGACCAATGATGATCAGGCACCGGTCGCCAGCCGCGGCGGCGCGCTGATCGCCAATGGCAGCCTGGCCCAGGCGCTCGACACCCAGCTGGCGGCAACCCAGGGAGCGAACAGCGCCGTCCGCATGATCGCCAGCTTCCGCGATCAGCAGGGCGGGGTTTGCCGGGCTTTTTCCGGCAAGCAGCTATCCGGCATCGCCTGCCGCGCCGATAATGGCTGGATCTTGCGGGAAACGCGCGGCGGCACCGCCCGAGCAACCACCGCTTATGCCCAGGCAGGCTCAAACGATGCGGCGTTGCTGGCGGATGCCCAGGCGATGATGGTCGGCGAACCGCTGGATGCGGCGGCAGAGGCGCGGGTTAAGGCACAGGGCTGGCGATAGAGCGTCGCCGTCATGGCGAACGCCTGAAATGCACACCCGCGCGGTGGGCGGGACGGCATTGCAGGCGCTCGCAATATCAACGCGGAGACGCTCGCCAGCGCGACTTATTGACGCTTATCGGCCTTTTCATCATCGCCGCGTGCGGTGTCGAGGTGATGCTGGATGATCGGCACCAGCTTGGCTGCGGTCGCTTTCAACTGGGGGTCGCTGCCGCTGTCGGCATAACGTTGCATCAACGCCAGCGCCTTGCGATGCGCGCCGACCTGCCCGTCAAAATAGGTCTTGTCGAAGTCATTGGCGCTGGTCTTGTTGAGCTGGTCAAGCTCGCTTTGCTCATCGCTCGTCAGCACAGGCTTGGGCGTCAATGGCGGATTGGCCTTGGCGGCTGCTTTCTTGATGTCGGCGGTGGACTGGGTGTGGTCCTTGATCATCATCGCGGCGAACGCCTTGACGTCGGCAGACTGGCTGCGCTGCTTGGCGATCTTGGCGGCGGCAGTCTCGAACTGATCGCTGGCGCCTGCCTGATCGACAAACTCCTGTGGGCTGGGCGTCGTGGTGACGGCGGTGCGCACATCGTTCAGCGTATTGCTGGCGGCATTGTCGGCCGGGCTCAGCATCGCGTCGCTGCCATTGCTTGCCATGGCGTCGCCTTGATTGCTCGTCATCGCGTCGCCGCTGTTGGTCTGCGTCATGGAGTCGTTGGTCGTCGTCGTGCTGGAATTCGCGTCGCCGCGATTATGGCAGGCACTCAGCGCCAATGCCGAGGCAGCCGCGATCCAGATCATGTTGCGTTTCATCATTACTCTCCGAAACTCTCCGAAAAAATTGCCGCCGCGCTGGAAGCGTCAGCACGGATCAGCGCAAGGCAGCGCTCAGCACCAAGGCGCCGATCGCGGGTGCGCCGGCGATCCAAAGAAAAAGAATCAGTCCCATGGCTTGTCGCCTCCAATGCGGGCGGAAGAGCAGCCGACGGCCACTCCTCCGCGCCGGCGCCGCACGTCAGCGGCCGTATCGGCCACCGCTGCCGCGGCCACCATCGTCATCATCATCGTCGTCGCGATAGCGCCCGCCGCCCTGGCTGGTGGCATAGCGCCGATCATCATCGTCATGACCGCGCTGTTCCCAGCCACGCCGCGACGCCTGCGAATGCCCTTCAGGATCGCCAAACCAGCCGCCATGGCCTTGGTCGCGACCGCCGCGCTCGTCACCCGCATCGCGATATTGGCTGCGACCGCCGCCGCTACCCGTCTGCCGGTCGTCGCCATAACCGCCGCGATGCTGGCCGCGCGCCGCCTGCGAATGCCCCTCTGGGTCGCCGAACCAG
>JBOFDB010000394.1:0-1440 GCA_051646545.1 Sphingomonas sp. | reverse complement strand
CCCACCCCGCCGGGAATAGCAAAGGCCACGGTGCGCAGCGTGAAGATGAGCGCCTCGATCGTCAGCACATTTGCCACCGGCAGGCGATGGCCCATGATCGCGAGCGCCACCCACGCGCCGAACGCCGACAACACCCAGCCCGCCAGATGGAGCAAAAACGCCAGGATCACCCGGCGCGGCTGGCGATAAATCGCGTCGAGCTCGGCCGAGAGTGCTGCCATCGTCGCGATGCTGCCGGGGAGCAGCCGCCCGGCCAGCCCCTGCGCCATCTGGAGCGCGGGGCGCTGGGCAAAGGCGAACCCGGCCATGATCGCGGCGAGCACGGCGGTGCCGCCCAGCACCAACGGCAGCACGCTCGGCCCCTGCGTTGCGCCTGCCAGCCGCACGCTTAGCATCGCGACGCCGAACAGGGTGAAGGCCAGCTGCGCGGCAAGCTCGGCGGTCTGGTCGGCGATCAGCGAGGCATAGACAAGGCTGGCACGGATTCCGCCGCTGATCGCCGCCCGCGCGCCGATGACGAGGCCGCCGAACTGCGAAAAGGGCAGCACATCGGTCGCGCCTTCCCGCGCCGCCCGCGCCCAGGCAAAGGCGGCGAGCTTGTCGCGTGGCACGCCGGGGGCGACCGCCAGCCAGGCGCCGCCGAGAATGACGAGGCACGCCGCGGTAAAGCCGATCATCACCAGAAAACCCGCCGGGCCAATGCTGGCGACGCCCGACATCACCTCGGCAAAGCCCGTGCGACCGATGAACCACAGCGCGACGGCAAGGCCGGCAGCAGTGAGGAGGAGGGCGAGGTATTTCAGCATCTGCCCCCGCTATTGTTCCCCGCCGTCACCCCGGACTTGTTCCGGGGTCCACCGCGCCGAAATGGAAGCCATCGCCCGTTGCGCAGTGGATGCCGGAACAAGTCCGGCATGACGAAAGATGGGGTCGCCGCCTTACGCCGCCTCGACGTTGCGGTTTTTGAGGAAGTTGAAGAACTCGACGCCTTCGCGCAGGCGCCGCTTCATCATTTGCGGGCTGGTCGCCATTTCCGCGACGATCGAGCCGACTTTGGACGGGCGGAAATAGAATTTCTTGTAGAATTCGGCGACCGCCTCGAAAATCTCGTCGGACGCAAGGTGCGGATAGGTCAGCTGCGCGATCTGGCCACCACCGTCTGCGACCAGATGGTCGGTACCGTCAAACCAGCCATTCTCGATCGCCTGCTTGTAGAGGAAGGTGCCGGGATAAGGCGCCGCCAGCGACACCTGGATGGTGTGCGGGTTGACTTCCTTGGCGTAGGCGATGGTTTCCTGAATGGTTTCCTGCGTCTCGCCGGGCAGGCCCATGATGAACGTGCCATGGATCTTGATGCCGAGCGCGCGGCAATCCTTGGCGAATTGCTTGGCGGTCTCGATGCGCAGACCCTTTTTGATGTTGTGGAGGATCTGCTGGTTG
>JBOFDB010000563.1:0-1496 GCA_051646545.1 Sphingomonas sp. | reverse complement strand
GCGCGTTTGAGGCGCAGGCGGTGGACTATCTGGTGAAGCCCGTTGAGCCCGAACGGCTGGCTGATGCGCTCGACCGGGTGCGCCAGCGTCTGTCCGAGCGGCGCGGTGCGGCCGAGGTAGAGCGTTTGAAGGAAGTGCTGGCCGAAGTCGCGCCCGAGGCGGTCGATAATTTTGCGGACAGTTCATCCGAAGCGCCGGCCGCCAATCGCTTTGAAAAGCTCATCAACATCAAGGATCGCGGCCAGATTTTCCGGGTCGATGTCGACTCGATTGAGCGGATCGACGCGGCGGGCGACTATATGTGCATCTATACCGGCGACAATACGCTGATCCTGCGCGAAACGATGAAGGATCTGGAAAAGCGGCTCGACCCGCGCCGTTTCCAGCGCGTGCATCGCTCGGCGATCGTCAACCTCGATCTGGTGCGCGAAGTGAAGCCGCACACCAATGGCGAATGCTTTCTGGTGCTCGAATCGGGCGCGCAGGTGAAGGTCAGCCGGTCGTATCGCGATGTGGTGGCGCGCTTCGTTCATTGATCCCAGGCCGCGATGAGCTAGCATTTTTCCCCGTTCCCCCAGAGCGTGTCGAAGGGCTGTTCTTCATCGTGAGGACGTGCTGTGCTTCGACAAGCTCCGCACGAACGGGCCGAATGAGGACGATGCAAAAACTGGGAGGGAGGGCATGATTATCGACAAAGCGCGTGCCTTTGCGGCGTTGCATGTGCCGGGGAAACCGCTGATCCTGTTCAACGCCTGGGACGCGGGCAGCGCGCGCGTGGTGGCAGAGGCTGGGGCTGCCGCGATTGCAACAGGCAGCTGGTCGGTCGCCGCCGCACATGGCCTGTTCGATGCCGAAGCGCTGCCGCTCGATCTTGCGCTTGCCAATGCGACGCGGATCGTCGCGGCGGTCGAGCTGCCGGTAACGATCGATTTTGAAGGCGGTTATGCCGTTGATCCCGGCGCGCTGGCCGCCCATGCCGCCGCGCTGGCGGCGACGGGCGCGATCGGCTGCAATTTCGAAGACCAGGTGATCGGCGCAGCGGCCAAGATGCTCCACCCGATCGACGCGCAGGCCAAGCGGATCGCGGCAATGCGCGCGGCGGCAGGCCCGGGCTTTTTCATCAACGCACGCACCGACATTTTCCTGCAGGCCCCCGCCGATTCGCATGACCGGGCAATGGCCGACGCTGCGATCGACCGCGCCCATGCCTATGCCGATGCCGGCGCGAGCGGATTTTTCGTGCCCGGGCTAGTCGAGCTGAGCCTTTTGGAACGCGTGTGCCGGGCGTCGCCGCTGCCCGTCAATTTCATGGCCTTTCCCGGCGCGCCGAGCGCCGCACACATCGCCGCGACCGGCATTGCCCGGATCAGCCATGGGCCAGGGCCCTATCGGCTGGCGATGAAGGCACTTGCCGATGCGGCGCGGGTGGCGTTGGCCGGGTAGCGCGCGCTTTTGCTGGTGACGGCAGGATCGCCCTCACCCTTCCGCGCCTTCGG
>JBOFDB010000380.1:0-1162 GCA_051646545.1 Sphingomonas sp. | reverse complement strand
CGCAGTGGCCGAGCAGGATCGGCCCGATATCCAGCACATCGTGCACCGGGAAATCGCGGAATTCATAGGAGACCTTGCCGCTGGCAATATATTTGGCCTTGAGCGGCGGGAAACCCTCGGCATCGAACCGCGCGCAATGCGGGCAGCTGCGCGAGCCATATTCGATCAGCTTGAGCGGAGCGTCAGGGTTGCCCATCACCACCCCGCCGTCGGGCGTGTTGCGGACGACATCGGTCCAGCTTTGGCCCGCCGGCGGCGCCTTGCCCGCAACCGAGCCGGGCGCAGCGGTCGGCACGATCGTGCCCGTCGCATTGGTCTCGGTTTTGGAGCCGCCACAGCCCGCCAGCAGCGCCAGCGACGCCACGCCAAGGGCCAGTGCGAAACGCTTCACCATCATCGTGTTCCTCCCAGGATAATCCGCAAATTCATTTGGCGCCCTTGGCCCGCAACAGCGGCTCGACACCTGACCATTCCAAGGTCGCCAGCTTGGCGCCGTTGACGAAAAAGGTCGGCGTGCCGGTGATCAGCTTGCCGCCGGCTTGCGCGACCTGCACCGTCTGCTGCAGGGATTTGGCGTCGCCCAAGCAGCGGTCAATCTCGGTCTCTCTCATCCCCAGCGCCTGAAACTGGCTGGCAACGCCGCCCAGCTTGGCAAGGGTGCGCAATTGTTCGGGCACGGGATCAAGCGCGAACCGCGGCGCATCATTCTGGAGATAGCGATAGGCGATGCCAAGCCAGTCATCCTGGTGCGCGAAAATCGTCTCGGCCGCATCGGCATAACGGCGCGGGCCAATGCATTTGAGCAGCAAGGTCACGGCAAGATCGGCCTGATCGCGCACGGCGGGGCGATATTCGATCATCACGCTGCCCGATCTGATCATCTGGCCGCGCAGCACGGCGGACGATTCGCGCGCAAAGGCGGCGCAATGCGGGCAAGTGAAGCTTAGATATTCGACGATCTTCACCGGGGCACGCGGATTGCCGATGACATAAGTGCCCGTGGGCGAAACGCGGACCAGGCTGTTCCAATCGCCTGCAACCGGCGGCGCAGCGGGAGCGGGGGGCGCGGCATGTTTTGGCGGCGGCGCCGCGGCAGTGAGCAACAGCGCCAGCACGGTAACAAAGCGGTTCATTGGGCGTCATCCTCCGTCACCGGGGCAAT
>JBOFDB010000493.1:0-3168 GCA_051646545.1 Sphingomonas sp. | reverse complement strand
GGTAGCTGCGCTCGGTATGATGCGCGAGATCGGCCGGATCGAACCAGACGGGCTTTAATTGCTCGCGCGCGAACAGCGGCGCCTGGTCGGCATAATGCGGTGAGTCGGGTCGCGTCGTCGCCGCGCCATAGGGCTGGATCGACCGCGAGGTGACATGGCCCGCCCGATCCCAATCGACGAACATGATGAAGCTGTCGCCATGATCGGAATCGAGCTGGCCGTTCTTGGCGACATCCCAGCTCGAACACGCGCGCAGCACGTCGGCGCCGCAATAGAGCGGCAAGTCGATGCTGTGCGGCCCCGGCCCCTGGTGCAGCCGCATCACATCGCCATAAGGCGGATCGAGCCGGCCGAAATAATGCATCAGATGGTCGGTTGCGGCTTTCAGATCGGCGCGTGGATCGCTCGGCGGCAAGCGGCGATAATGCCATTTGTTGCCGGCGCGCAGCAGGAACTGGGCGAGCGCATCCGCGCCGTTCTTGCCGTCAAACTGCCAGTCCCATTTGGCGAGCAGCGCCTGCGCATCGGCGATGGTCTTATCGCCCTTGGGGTCGACCGCCAACACCATCGCGAACCAGCGCGCGACCCAGCTGTTGCGGCTGACGCCCTTGTCGAACTTGATGCGATAAAGGTCGTCCGCCGAGATGGACGGATTGGCGCTGAGCAATTCCAACGCGCGGGTGGCGCGGTTGGTGGTGTCGGTCTCGATGCCGAGCAGCGGCGAATAATCGGCGGGGTTTAGCTCCGATCTCGCGCCCGCTGCCTGGTACGGCGTGTTGTTGGCGTTGACGATGAAGCCGGAAGACGGGTTCACGTTGCGCGGCACCATCGCCCACGGCACCGTGCCGGGCATGAAATCGGCAGAGGTATCGCCGGGCAAGACGTGGCGATAATCGAATCCCGGCTTCCGGTTGGGGAAAGCGGCATTGTAGAAATGCGCGATGTTGCCGGCGGCGTCGGCATAGATGAAGTTGGTCGCCGGCACGCCCTGCATGGCGAGCACGCGCTGCCATTCGGCAAAGTCACGCGCCTTGTTGAGGCGATAATATTCCTCGACCATCTTGAGGTTGTCGGCGCCAGCATAATGCAGCGCATAGCAGCCGCTGTCGTTACAGATCACCGGGCCCTGCACCGCGCGATAGACGGTCTTGGGCACGGGCAGGACGAACGGCCCCCACAGCTTCACCGGCAGCCACACCCGTTCCGCCTGCAGCGGCAGCCACTTGCCATCATAGCGATAGTGGCTGCGATCGGCATTGAGCGTCAGCTTGTAGATATCGACGAGGTCGGGCCGGTTGACGGTATTGGTCCAGCCCAGCGTCTTGTTGTGGCCGAGCAGCGGATAAGGCGCGCCGGGGAAATTGGCGCCGGCGAAATCCCAGCCCTGCTTGGAATGGACAACCAGCTCATACCAGGCGACTTGCCCGCGCCACGGCTGGTGCGAATTGGAGATGAGGCGGGTATGGCCATCGCTCGAGCGGCGCGGCGCGATGGCAAAGCCGTTCGATCCGTTGCGATTGCCCTCGTCGCTTGCCTGTCCGCCGGTCGGAGGAAGCGGTGTCGGGTCGGGCGCGTCGGGATGGGGGCCGGCGCTTTCCGGCGGCAGCGGCTTGTTGTCAGCGAGCGCGCCGAGCACCGCATCAAGCCCGAAGAAGAAGGGCGAGCGCAGCGCGAAGCCTGCCGCGACATCTTCGCCCGTCACCGGGAACAGCCGCACGAGGCGCACTTCGCTCGCATGCGTATCGGCATAGTGATTGAGGCCCGCGGCATAGGCATCGAGCAGCGCCCGCACGTCAGCGGGCTGCTCAGCATAATGGCGCGCCACGGTGCCGCGCGCATCGACGAGATGCAGCGCGAAATCGACCTTGGCACCGTCCGCGCCCAGCATCGCCCCGGCGCGGCCGCGCGTCATCGCCAGCACTTCCTGCAGCGTGCTGAAATCATCCTCGGCATGCGCATAGGCAACGCCATAGGCGACATCGGGATCGGTGGTGCCGAAGATGTGCGGCACGCCGAAGCTGTCGCGGACGATGCGCGTGTCATAGCGATGCGACGGAGGCGGGGCGGGCGCGTGCGCGGTCAGCGGCTCCCATGCGGCAAGGCCGATGGCCGTCAACGATATCAGGGCCGCGACCCCCCCTAGCGCGACGCGTATCCACCTCATGAACCCGATAGTAACACGCGGGGGAAATCAGTCCAGCTGACGCGCGCAGCACCCGCGATCAGGGCATCTGCATGAACAAGTCGCAGCCTGTTAGCACAGATTCCCACCAATTGTCGGCCTGCGCCGGCGTTTCCGCGAGGTGCCACAAGGTATAGATAAAGAGAGAACCAGACCCGTCCTGAAGCAGCAGACCAGTCCATGCTGACGTGCTTTGATTGGGCCAGTTGACCGCAAACGACACTGCATTGCCGGAGATGGCTCCCACCAACGGCCCGCTGACGCTGCCGCCGCCGCCACTGACGGTGCTGGTATAAGTGCCGAAAAACTCGGCGTCCTGCATGGTGTTGATGGCCATCGTCGAGCCAAGTTCGTTCTGCCAGACGCCCAGGATCGATATTATCGGCAGGCCGATCGCGGCGCCGGCATGCGGCTTCAAACCCCTCAGATCGCGATGCATCGTCAGTCCTCCCCGAAACGTCTGCCTAACAAATATGTTATCGCAAAATGCAGGTGCGGGGGTGACAATCGCGTCCAAACTGGAACGATTGGCGTCCAGCCTTGTGTTGCTGAAATGCAACACTATATCGCCGTTGAGCAAGACAGGAACAGGCATGAACCTCGACAAATTCACTGATCGCGCGCGCGGCTTTCTGCAATCGGCGCAGACGGTTGCCATTCGCAACAATCATCAGCGCATCGCGCCCGAACATTTGTTGAAGGCGCTGCTCGAGGATGAGCAGGGTATGGCGGCGGGGCTGATCAAGGCGGCGGGCGGGGATGCGCGCCGCGCCACCAATGAGACCGATCTGGCGCTCGCCAAAATTCCCGCCGTGTCAGGCTCGGGCGCCAATCAGCCGCCGGGGCTTGATGGCGATCTGGTGCGCGTGCTCGACCAGGCCGAGCAGGTCGCGCAAAAAGCGGGCGACAGCTTCGTCACGGTCGAGCGGCTGCTCGTTGCGCTGGCGCTGAGCCTCAATACCGCCGCCGGCAAGGCATTGAAGGAC
>JBOFDB010000469.1:0-4509 GCA_051646545.1 Sphingomonas sp. | reverse complement strand
CTTGCCCTTCTTCAGGCTTGAGGCCAGCGCCTCGCGCAGGTGCCACGAAATCGCCTCGCCCTCGCGGTCGGGGTCGGTGGCAAGGATCAGCGTGTCGTCGGTCTTCAGCGCCTCGACAATCGCGCGAATGTGCTTTTTCGACTCGGGCGCCACCTCCCACAGCATGTCGAACCCGTGTTCGGTATCGACCGAGCCGTCCTTCGCGGGCAGATCGCGGACATGGCCGTAGCTCGCGAGCACGCGATAATCGGCGCCGAGATATTTCTCGATGGTTTTAGCCTTGGCGGGCGATTCGACGATGACAAGCTGCATAATCGCGCGATCTAGGTGTCCTTACGTGCACGCGCGAGGGTGAATGGGCAAGGAGCGTCTCGTCAAGCCAATCAGGGTTTGGTGCTCGCTGCGACATCCCACACAAAGGTGAGCGTGCCGGGGCGTCGGTCTTTCGGAAGCGAAAACACGAAGGTCTCGATGCTCGGATCGCATCGGCCAAACCCCTGGTTGAGGATGACCTTGCAATTGGTCAATCGACCGTCTGGGGTAACGGCGAACTGCACCCTGCCCAGCTCTTTGCGATACTCGTACCCCTCGATTATATCGAGTTTGGCGTCGTCCTGAAGCGCGCTGGTGCGAAAGACGCCACGGCGAAGGGCGTCAAGGCTGATCCCAAATGTTCTCGCCATATTTTGCGCCATGTTTGGGGCGCTACAGGCGGTTTCTTTGGGGATATTCTGCCAGAACGGGTCGGCCGCAACGTCGCACGAAGCGATGCTTCCATCTGCATTGAACTTGTACGAAACCATATTGTGCCCAGTGGGCAGTGGCTGTGCATTGATCGGCTCAGGCGGAGCACTTTTTTCCTGGCCCGTCATCGAGGCCAAAACAGCAGCCATCAAAATCATAACACCCCCTGATCAGAAATATGCGACACCCTTCCCCCCGCGTGCCGCTCCAACTTACCCGCCAGCTCCAATTCCAGCAACACAGTCTGGACGATCGCGGGCGGCAGGCCGGTCTGGCGGATGAGTTCGTCAACAGGGACCGCAACCGGCCCGAGCAGCGTGATGATGGCGCGGCGATCGGCATCGGCGGCGTCGACCGGGGGCGCAGGGGTGTAGCGTTCGCCCCGCGCGCGCAGCATCCGCGCGTCGATCGGACGGATCTGTTCGCGAATATCGTCGGCATTCTGCACCAGCGTGGCGCCGTCGCGGATCAACAGGTTGCAGCCTTGCGCGCGCGGATCGAGCGGGCTGCCGGGCACCGCCATTACCTCCCGCCCCGCCTCGGCCGCCAGCCGCGCGGTGATCAGCGAGCCTGATTTCGGCGCCGCTTCCACCACCACCGTGCCCAGCGCCAGCCCGGCGATAATGCGGTTGCGCTGCGGAAAATGGCGCGCCAGCGGCTCGGTGCCGGGCGGATATTCGGTGATCAGCAATCCTTCGCGCCCAATCCGTTCCTGGAGCGCGGCATTTTCGGGCGGGAAGACCTGATCAATGCCGCAAGCGATGACCGCGATCGTACCCTGATCGATCGCGCCTTGATGCGCCGCCGTGTCAATGCCTCGCGCCAGGCCCGAGATAACCGTCACATCGCGCCCCGCCAGCGCATGCGCCAGTTCGCGCGCAAAGCGGATGGCGGCGGCCGATGAATTGCGCGCGCCCACCATCGCAACGCCATCGCGATCGAACAAGCCGGCATTGCCCCTGATGATGAGCACCGGCGGCGCGTTTTCCAATTCCGCCAGCAAGCGCGGGTAAGCAGGGGTGTCGATGAACAAGTAGCGCGCGCCGAGCTTTGCCACCTGCGCCATTTCCCGGTCGATCGAGCGGGGATCGGCCAGCACGGGTGCCCGTCCGCCGCCGCGCGCGACCAGCATCGGCACCGCCTCCAGCGCGCGGGTGGCGCCGCCGAACCGGGCGATCAACTGGCGATAGGTAACGGGGCCGATATTGGCGGAGCGAATCAGCCGCAGTCGATCCGCCGCGTCATCCACGCCGAAGCCCGATGCGCGGCTCAGCCCCCGCCAGCAGGCGACCGATATTGGCGCGGTGCTTCCACACCACCAGCCCGGCAAGGCCGATCATCAGCGCGAGCAGATCATAGCGCGCGAACATGGCCGCCGCGACGGGCGCACTGATCGCCGCCGCCAGCCCCGCCAGCGACGAGATGCGCAGCCCCGCCAGCAGCCCCAGCCAGACAATGGCATAAACAAGCGCGATCGACGGGGAGAGCGCCAGGCACAGCCCCATGAAGGTCGCAACGCCCTTGCCGCCTTTGAAGCCCAGCCAGACGGGGTAGCAATGGCCGATGAACGCCGCAGCCGCCGCCACCACTTCATGGCCGGGCGCAATCCGGCCGGCGATGAGCACCGCCGCCGTCCCTTTCAGCATATCGAGCAGCAATGTCGCCGCCGCCAGCCCCTTGCGGCCGGTGCGCAGCACGTTGGTCGCGCCGATATTGCCCGAGCCGATCTGGCGAAGGTCACCGGCGCCTGCTGCCCGGGTCAGGATAACGCCGAACGGGATCGAACCGAGCAGATAGCCGATCAGCGCGACAAGCGCCGGTAGGTGCCAAAGATAGGTCGGCGTCATGCGGGTTTCCTATGATGGCGCGCGGGCCGGGTCAAACCCCGTCAAAATTGCGCGTGCAACCGCACGGCCAACACCGGCACTGGCCCGCGATCGCGGTTATAGCCTGGGCGATCGATGACCTGCGCATCGCCCGTCGCGGCAAGCCATGGGGTGACCTGCCATTGATACCAGAGTTCGGCGATATGCTCGGCACCGGGATGGGGAAGCTGGCCGTCGCCGACAAGAATGCCCAGGCCCCCGGCGGCAAGATAGCGGCGACGTGGCGCATCGATTGCGTTGACCGCGACGCCAAAGCCAAGCTTGTCATGCGCCCTGCCCCAGGCAGCGCCATCGGCAACCACGCCGCCCGAAAAGGCGCGATCGACATCGGTGAACTCATAGGCCTCAAAGCGATCATCGGCGACCGAGGCGCGCGCAAAGGCACCGAGATATTTGGTCAGCTGTTGCTCCAGCCCGATAACGATCCCGGCGCGCGTGGCATATCGACGCACAGGGACGGGATCGGGCACGCCGCCTGACCCTGCCGCCGCGATCGCATCGTCGAGCTTGGCCATGCGGCCATGGTTGAACCAGCCGGTCGCTCTGATCCGGCCCGGCCGCCCGGCGATGCTGTGCCGCTCCTCGATTTCGCCGAGCGCTTCATATTCAGACAAATTGCTGTTGAGCCGCTCGCTATTGGGCACATCGGAGAGGTTGAACAGCCCGGTCCGCAGCGCCCAGCGGCCACGATAGAGTTCCGCGGCCGCGCCGAACGAATAGCCCCAGGCGTCCGCCGCATAATCGAACGCGCCGCCTTCAATGAGCGTCCAGTTGAGAAAGTCGCGGTGCGGATCGTGCGCGAACTGGTTGGTGTCAAACACGTCGCCGACCGAGAATTTGCCAATGGTGACGACCAGCCGATCATGGTCGACCGTGCCGCGCAGCTGATTGAGATCGGCCTCAACGGCCTCCCGGCCACCGCCGAGCCCGATCGTCTGGCGGAAGAACAGGCGTTGCAGCCGAAAATAGGGATTGGCCTTGCCAACCTTATACGCTTCCCCACTGGGGAACCCAGCCGCGCCGGTGGTATTCCCCAGGCCAAAGCCTTGATCGATCTCGGGATTGACCCACAATTCCCCGCCGCGCCACGGCGAGGCCCCGGCATAAAGCGTGACGTCCACCGTCTCCCGCGTCTCGCCCCTGGCGTGCAGGCTGTTGGGGCCGTCATAAGGGGCGCGGAAACGGGTATTGCCTTGCACCACCAGCGTTGACTGGCCGTGGATCGCCCAGCGTTGCGGCGGCGACGGATCGGGTGCGGGCGCAGGCGCATCCTGCGCTTGCGCAGCGTCGGCCCCGGCGATCGCCAATGCGGCAATGACCGCCCGACCAACCCGCCTACTCCGCCACCAAAGCCGCATGCCGATCCCCTTGTCGAACCGCCCCCGGCCTATCGCGGCCCTGAACCGGCTTGCCGCGCGACCGCCTGTCTTGTCAACTCTTGCTGTTGAGTTATGGCGCCGCGATGACCGACGCGCGGCCGATCCTATTTTTCGATTCCGGTGTCGGCGGATTGTCGGTGCTCGGCCCGACCCGCGCGCTGCTGCCCAACGCGCCGATCGTATACGCCGCCGATTCGGCGGGCTTTCCTTATGGGATAAAGATCGAAGCGGAGATTGCCGGGCGCGTGCCCGCGCTGCTCGGGCGACTGGCGGAACGTTATCGCCCGCGCCTGATCGTCATTGCCTGCAACACCGCCTCGACGATTGCGCTCGCCGCGGTGCGCGCGGCGCTCGACCTGCCGATCGTCGGTACGGTGCCCGCGATCAAGCCCGCCGCCGAACTCAGCCGCACCCGGGTGATCGGCGTGCTTGGCACCGAGGCGACGGTGCGCCAGCCCTATGTCGATGATCTGTCGGCCCGATATGCGACGGATTGTACG
>JBOFDB010000606.1:0-2397 GCA_051646545.1 Sphingomonas sp. | reverse complement strand
GAGACGAAGGACGGCCACCGGCTGACGCTGATGGTCAATGCGGGCCTGCGCGACGATGTTGCCGCGCTCGACCTGACCGGCGCCGACGGCATCGGCCTGTTCCGCACCGAATTCCAGTTTCTCGTTTCCGCCACACTCCCCCAGCGCGAACGCCAGCAGCGGCTGTACAAGGATGTACTGGAGGCAGCAGGCGACAAGCCCGTGATTTTCCGCACCGTCGATATCGGCGGCGACAAGGCGCTGCCCTATCTGAAGGACGATGTGGCGGATGAGGAAAACCCCGCCATGGGCTGGCGCGCGCTGCGGCTCGCGCTGGAACGCAATGGGTTGATGAAAGCGCAGGCGCGCGCGCTGCTCGAGGCGGCGGCGGGGCGCACGCTCAGCGTCATGTTCCCGATGGTCTCCGAACCCTGGGAATTCGACGAAGCGCGCACCTTGTTCGAGGCACAGCGGGCATGGCTCGCCGCGCGCAACCGCAAGCTGCCCGTTCATATCCGTTATGGCGCGATGCTGGAGGTGCCGGCGCTCGCCGAGACGCTCGACCTGTTGCTGCCGCATCTTGATTTCCTGTCGATCGGCACCAACGACCTGACGCAATTTCTGTTCGCCGCCGATCGCGCCAATCCCAAGCTCGCGGAACGCTATGACTGGCTCAGCCCCTCGATCCTGCGGTTCCTGGCGCGCGTGGTGGCGCCGACTCGGGCGGCGGGCGTGGACCTGGGGGTTTGCGGCGAAATGGGCGGGCGTCCGCTGGAAGCCATGGCATTGATCGGGCTGGGGATTGACCGGCTGTCGATCACGCCCGCCGCGGTCGGGCCGATCAAGGCGATGATCCGCTCGCTCAATCGCGATGCCCTGCGCCGCGAGATGGTGGAGCTGCTGGCCCGGCCACCGCGTGACATGCGCGGGGTGCTGGCGCGATGGGCGCAGGAAAATAATGTCGAACTGGCCTGATCGGGGGATTAAATCGCGGTGGCACGCGTTGACAGGAACAAGGCCGGGTTGGCACATCGGCAGCAGGCCGTGTAATCGGAGAAAACAATGACCGACCCCGACAGCGCCGAGGAAGCGACGCTGTTCCCCAAGACCGCTGGCGACAAGTTGCGCGAGGCGCGTCTGGCGCAGAATCTGACGCTTGACGATGTCGCCGCGCGCACGCGCGTGCCGATGCGGCATCTGGAGGCGATCGAGCTGTCCAATTATGCCGGCCTGCCGTCGCCGACTTATGCGGTCGGCTTTGCCAAGGCCTATGCCCGCGCGGTTGGACTGGATGAAGTGGCGATCGGTCGCGAAGTGCGGCAGGAAGTCAGCAACAGCCCGCGCGCGCCCGAATATGAACCCTATGACGTGTCTGATCCGTCGCGGCTGCCCCCGCGCGGGCTGGCAACGGGACTGGCCGTGGTGGCGGCGCTGATCGTCGCCGTGGTCGCCATCGCCTATAGCACCGGCTGGTTCCACAGCCTTGGCGGCGGATCGCAACCCGTCGCGGAAAGCGCGCCCCCGACGCCGGCGCCCACCACCGCCCCGGCGCCCCCTCCCAGCCCGGCACCGGCCAGCGGAGGCCAAGTGACGCTCACCGCCACCGACGTCGTCTGGACACGTATCTATGATGCGACGGGCAAGACGCTGTTCCAGGGCGAAATGAAGCCGGGCGACCATTTTGACGTGCCCGCCGACGCCAACAAGCCGATGATCAATGTCGGTCGCCCCGACAAATTGGCGATCACGGTCAACGGCTCCAACGTGCCACCGCTCGGCAATGGCAAGGTCGCGATCAAGGATGTCGAGATTTCCGCTGCGGCCTTGCTCGCCCGCGCCAATCCGGCGGCGACGACGCCAGCGGCCGATGCCACTACCCTGGCGACGCCCGCGCCTGCCCCGGCAACGGGTAAGCGCCGGGCCGATCGGGAGGTGCCGCCTGCCTTCCGCGACACCGCCACGCCGCCGCCCGCCGCCGATGCGCCAGCAGCTAACGCGGCGACACCGACGGGGGGGACTGGACCTGGCGTCAATTTGCCGCTGTAGTGACGGCGATGGGACGGGATCGGGAGCGGCGCGGCGGCGCCGCTTGCTGAGGGGAATTGGAAATGCGTAAGAAAATCATTCTGTTGTCTGCCGCGGCCTTTGTCGTGTTGGCAGGGGTGCCATCAATGCCGCTCGCCGCGCGTGATGAGCCGACGCTCGATGCGCGGGTCGACAAGCTGGAGCATGAAATGCGCGCGGTGCAGCGCAAGGTCTTCCCCGGCGGCGACGGCAAATATTTCCCGCCCGAAATCACGCCGCCCGATCAGCCGCAACAGGCGGCACCCGGCACCCCCGCCACGCCGCCGGTCGTCGATCTGGAAGGGCGCGTCAACGCGCTTGAATCGCAAGTCGCGACGCTGACCGGGCAGGTTG
>JBOFDB010000112.1:0-3461 GCA_051646545.1 Sphingomonas sp. | reverse complement strand
ATCGCCGAAACCGGGGTGACCTATATCAGCGTCGGCCGCCTCACCCAGTCGGCGCCTGCGGCGGATATCGGCCTTGATTTTGGTGCCATTGGCGGTGGACCGGCTTGAGCCGTTTCGCTAAAATCCGGCCACAAGTCATTGGATCAGGGGGCGAGACGATGCGGACCAAGATGGTGAAGGGGCTGGCGGCGGCGCTCGCCATGCTGATGCCGGTGGCAGCACAAGCGCAGGTGCTGGCGTGCAAGGTGCCCGAAACCGTGCCGGTGCCGCATCCCGACCTGCCCACCGCAGAACAGCCCAGGCGCATCGTGCCGATCGGCAGCTATACGCTCGCCATCACCTGGGCGCCGGAATATTGCCAGCGCGCCAAGACCGAGCAGCAAGCGATCTTCGAATGCACTAGCGGCAATCGTTTCGGCTTCGCGCTGCACGGGCTGTGGCCCGATGGCGAGGGGCCGGAATGGCCGCAATATTGCAAAGCGACCGCGCTGTTGCCGCCCGCGATCATCAAGGCGACGCTCTGTTCGACGCCCTCGGCGCAGCTCATCCAGCATGAATGGGCCAAGCACGGCACCTGCACGGGGCAGACGCCCAACCAATATTTCACGCAATCGACCCGGCTCTATGCCAAGCTGCGCTATCCCGACATGGATGCCCTGTCGCGCAAACCGGGGCTGACGGCGGGGGATGTCGCCAAGGCGATGGCGGGCGCCAATCCGGGCCTGTCGGCGGACATGATGCGGGTGACGGCGAACAAGAAAGGCTGGCTCGACGAAATCTGGCTGTGCCTCGACAAGGCATTGGCGTGGCGGACTTGCCCGGCGCATCAGGGCGGCGTGGCGCCCGAAACGCCGATCAAGATCTGGCGCCTGCGCTAAGCCACGATCGGCGCGTTAAGAGGGCGCGCCAATAAGGGGCTGGACGCGGCGCGCGGCGCATGGCATCCGCGCCGCCGCTGCACAAGGCAATGCGGGTGTGGTGAAATTGGTAGACGCGCCGGACTCAAAATCCGGTTCCGCAAGGAGTGTCGGTTCGACTCCGACCACCCGCACCATCCATGAATTCGGCGGTCAGCCCTACAGAAACAGTTCCGCCATCGCGTCGCAGATGGCGTTCGCGTCCAGCCGGTGGTGTGCGTAAAGGTCAGGCAAGTCGCCGGTCTGGCCGAATTGCTCCACCCCCAGCGGGGACACGCGCTGGCCGCGCACGGCGCCGAGCCACGACAACGTCGCCGGGTGGCCGTCGATCACCGTGACCAAGCCTGCCGTCGGGCTGAGTCCGCCGAGCAGCCGGGCGATGGCCGATGCCTCGCCGCGTCCGCCGCGCCAGCGCGCCGCGCGCTGGGCCGTCCAGCCGGCGTGCAGGCGATCGGGGGACGTGACTGCCAACAGCCCCAGTCCCGGCACGTCGTCGCGCAGTTCCTCCCACGCCGCCATCGCCTCGGGCGCCAGCGCACCGCAATAAACGATCGCGGCTTCCGCGCCTGGTGCAGGCGGATGCAGCCAATAGCCGCCATCGATGGTGCCTTGCCGCCAGCGATCATCGGCCCGTTCGACCTGCTCAATGCTGCGCGTGGTCAGCCGCAGATAGGTCGATCCGCCGTCCGTTGCCTGCATACGGGCAAAGCCATGTTCCATCAGCACGGCGAGTTCATCGGCGAAAGCGGGTTCGTAATAGCTGAGCCCCGGCTGCCCCATGCCGATCAACGGCGTTGAGATCGATTGATGCGCGCCGCCCTCTGGCCCCAGCGTTACCCCCGATGGGGTCGCCACGAGCATGAAACGCGCGTCCATATACGCCGCGTAATTGAGCGCATCGAGCCCGCGGGCGATGAACGGATCATAGACCGTGCCGATCGGCAACAGCCGCGATCCAAACAGCGGTGCGGCCAATCCCGCCGCTGCCAGCATCAGAAACAGGTTATGCTCGGCAATGCCCAGCTCGATATGTTGCCCGGCGCTGCCGCCCGCCCATTTCTGCGCCGATGGAATGCGCGCGGCGGCGAAGATGTCGGCCAGTTCATTGCGACGGAACAGCCCGCGCCGGTTTACCCAGGCGCCGAGATTGGTGGAGACGGTAACGTCCGGAGAGGTCGTCACGATGCGGTCGGCGAGCGGATGGTCCGATCGCGCAAGGTCGAACAGCATCCGCCCGAACGCGGCTTGCGTTGATTGCTCGCGGTCGGCCGGGGGGGCGATGGCGGGGATGGGCAGCATGTCCGCCGCCAAATCGCCGCGGGGGTTGCTGATCGGCGCGCCGCGCACCAATGCCTCGGCGGCGGCGCGGCTATTGCTGCCCAGGCCAGTCCAGGGTTCCCATTCAGCGCCCTCGGCAACGCCCTCCGCCGCGCGCAGTTCGGCAATCTGGCCGGGGCTCATCAGCCCGGCGTGATTATCCTTATGGCCGGCAAGCGGCGTGCCATAGCCCTTGATGGTATAGGCAATGAACAGGGTCGGCCGGTCATCCTGCGCGCTGTCAAACGCCTCGATCAGCGTGGCCGGGCAGTGGCCGCCAAGATTGGTCATCAGCCGGGCAAGACCCGCATCGTCATACCCGTCGAGCAGCGCGGATACACCGCGCTTACCGCCAATGTCCGCCATCAGCCGCGCGCGCCATGCCGCCCCACCCTGATAGGTCAGCGCGGCATAATCGGCATTGGGGCACGCCTCTATCCAGTCGCGCAGCGCAGCCCCGCCGGGACGGGCAAATGCCTGTTGCTGCAGCTTGCCATATTTGAGCGTGATGACGCGCCAGCCGCACGTCTCAAAAATATCGTCAAAGCGCCGAAACATGCGGTCGGCGGTCGTCGCGTCGAGCGACTGGCGGTTATAGTCGACGATCCACCAGCAATTGCGGATGTCGTGCTTGTACGCCTCGATCAGGCATTCATAGATATTGCCTTCGTCAAGCTCGGCATCGCCCATCAGCGCGATCATGCGGCCGGCATCGGCTTCGGCAAGCTGGCCATGCGCGATCAGATAATCCTGCACCAGGCTGGCAAAGGCGGTGATGGCGACGCCAAGCCCGACCGATCCGGTTGAAAAATCGACCGGAATCTTGTCCTTGGTGCGGCTGGGATAGCTTTGCATGCCGCCCATCGCGCGAAACCGCTCCAGCTGGTCGCGGCTCTGATTGCCCGCCAGATAATGGGCGGCGTGCAACAACGGGGCGGCGTGCGGCTTGACCGCGACCCGATCCTCGGGGCGCAGCGCATGGAAATAGAGCGCGGCCATAATCGTCGACATCGACGCGCAAGAGGCTTGGTGCCCGCCGACCTTCAGCCCATCGCGGCTTTCGCGCAGATGGTTGGCGTGGTGGATGGTCCAGGCGCTCAGCCAGCGCAGCCGCGCATCGAGCACACCCAGCGTCGCGGCAAGCGCGTCGTTTTGCATCGTTCGGTCGATTTGGGTCATGCCGTTTCGCTGTCACGGATCGGTGGAATTGTCGAGCGGGGCGGTGGC
>JBOFDB010000263.1:0-1595 GCA_051646545.1 Sphingomonas sp. | reverse complement strand
AGCCTGGGCGACTGAGGCTCCGAAATTCAAGACGCCATGGGACTGGCTGATCTCCAGCCTGCGCGGCATGGGCGTGACCACCCTGCCTGATCGGCGCGCGGCGGTTGGCCTATTCGATCAGTTGGGGCAGCCAGTATGGCGGCCGGGTTCGCCCGCGGGCTATGCCGATACCACGGCGACGTGGGCCGGACCGCAGGCGCTGACTGACCGGGTCGACGTTGCTGAGCGGCTGGCCGGCCGCGCCGCCGCTGGGCCCGGGCGCGATGCCCGCACGCTCGCGCCCACCCTCCTTGCGGACGCGCTGACGCCCGATGTCGCCACCGCCATTTCCCGCGCCGACAGTCCGGCCCAGGGCCTGGCCCTGCTCGTCGTCACGCCCGCCTTTTTGCGGAGATAGATCATGTCCATGCTCGACGCCCTGACCCGCCGCCACATCATCGCCGGCGCCGCCTTGTCTGCGGGGATCGCGGTCTATCCCGGCCTAGCCCATGCGCAAGTGCGCGGCCCCAAGCGATTTTTGTTCATCATCCAGCGCGGTGCCGCGGACGGTCTCGCCATGCTCCAGCCGACCGGTGATCCCGCCTTCGCCAGTCTGCGGCGCGACCAGATCGAAGCCGCAGGCACCCGCATCGGCAGCTTTTTCACGCTCCACCCCGCCCTGGCTGCTATCGCCACGATGCAGGCGGCGGGGCAGGCGCGCTTCTATCCAGCCGTCGGCTCAGTCTATCGCGACCGTTCGCATTTCGATGGGCAGAACGTCCTCGAAGGCGGCGGGTCGCGGCCCTATGGGCGGCAGGATGGCTGGATGAACCGGCTGATCGCGCTGCTGCCGGACGCGGATCGCTCCGCATTGGCGATTGCGGAGGCGGTGCCGCTGGCCTTGCGCGGCCCCGCCAATGTGACCAGCTACGCCCCCAGCCGGTTGCCCGCCGCCAGCGATGACCTGCTGATGCGCGTCGGCGCGCTCTATGCCAGCGATCCGCAGCTGCACGCGCTGTGGGAAAATGCCCAGCGCACACGCGCCATCGCCGGGGACCTTGGCGGCAATAATGGCCGCAATGGCGCGGAACTGGGCACCCTTGCCGCGACGCTGATGCGCCCGGCGGATGGCGCGCGGATTGCGATGATCGAAACGGGCGGCTGGGACACGCATAGCGGCCAGCGCGGGCGGCTGGCGGCGCAGCTACGCGGGCTCGATGCCCTGGTCGATGCATTCAAGACCGGCGTGGGGGATAATTGGTCCAGCACGCTGGTTATCGTCGCTACCGAATTCGGCCGCACCGCCGCGCTCAACGGCACTGGTGGGACCGATCATGGCACTGCATCGCTGGCAATGGTGCTGGGCGGTGGCTTGCCCTCAGGGTCACCGATCATCGGCGACTGGCCGGGGTTGAACGCTGGCCAACTCCATGAAGGCCGCGATCTGCGCGCAGCGGCGTCACTGGAAGGCGTCATCGCCGATGCGCTGGCGGACCATTATGGGTTGGAACCTGGCAGGGTGCGACGCGCCCTCTATCCCGATCTGACTTAGCCGGCGCGCACCTCCACCCAAGTCGCGGCATGATCGCTGGCCTTTTCCCGCCCTCGATAATCCC
>JBOFDB010000180.1:0-1494 GCA_051646545.1 Sphingomonas sp. | reverse complement strand
ACGAATCCATCGAGCAGCACGGGGACGCCGCGCTGCCGTGCCGCGAGCACGGCGCCCGCGATTGCCGCCAGTTCGCGCCCGCCGAGCGCGGCGGCCACGGCAAGCGGATCGCCGAGAACGCGCTCGTGAAACTTCAGTGCCGCTTCGATCGCGGCGCGCTTGCGCGACAGCCCGACGTCGTCGATGCCGGTGCCGCGGCCGGCCCAGCGGGCCGCGCCGCCGCCGAGCAGCGCCGCGCACAGGGTCGCAGCCGTCGTGGTATTGGCAATGCCCATTTCGCCGACCACCAGCAGGTCGCAATCGTCCGTCACCGCGCGGCAGCCGGTGTCGACCGCGTCGAGGAAATCTTCGGTGTCCATCGCCGCCGCGATGGTGAAATCGCGCGTCGGCCGCTCGAGTTCGAGCGGCACCACGGTGAGTTCGGCGCCGGCCAGCGTGGCGAGCTGGTTGATGGCGGCGCCGCCGGCGGCAAAATTCGCCACCATCTGCGCGGTGACCTCCGCCGGATAGGCCGAGACGCCCCGGGCGGCGATGCCGTGATTGCCGGCGAACACCGCGATCGTGACCCGCTCCAGCCGCGGCGCCACGTTCTGCTGCCATCGCGCCAGCCAGATCGCCAGTTCCTCGAGGCGGCCGAGGCTGCCCGGCGGCTTGGTCAGGTTTTGCTGCCGTCCGGCTGCGGCGCCGGCGGCTTCCGCATCGCCGGCGGGCAAAGCGCGACAGAATTCGCTGATGTCATCGAGGCTGTTAAACCGCATGCGATTTCCCTACAACGTCACCTGAAATAGCAAACCGGTTTCCCGGGCCAAACCGTGCCCGGACAGATCGAGCCGACCAGCACGCTAAAACGAATCTTCGGACACCACCATGAATGAATGGCTCGACGATTTCAAAATGGCCACGGGCTTCCTGACGCGGCTGCCGGTGCCGCATCCGGATGGCGCAAATTTCGCCCGTGCCTACCGGCTGTTTCCGGTGGTCGGCGGCCTGATCGGCCTTGCGTTGGGCGTATCCTGCCTGGCGCTGCGGCAGGCCGGCGTGCCCGATCTGGCGGCGGCGGCCTTGGCATTGGGCGCCGGCGCGCTTCTGACCGGCGCGCTGCATGAGGATGGCCTCGCCGACGTCGCCGATGGTTTTGGCGGCGGTCGCGAAGTCGAAGCCAAGCTCGCGATCATGCGCGACAGCCGCATCGGCAGCTATGGCGCCATCGCGCTGCTGGTGGGTTTTGCGACCAAGCTTTCCGCGCTGGCGGCGATCCCGGACGGGTATGTGGTGCAGAGTTTGATCGCGGCGCATGCGCTGGCGCGCGGCGTGTTGCCGGCGCTCGCGCTGAACCTGCCCTATGCGCGGCAGGACGGTTTGGCGCGCAGCTCCGGCCAGCCCGATCCGACGACGACGGCGATCGCCGGCGCGCTGGCGCTGCTGATCGGGCTGCTGGCGTTGTCATGGAGTGCTGCGCTGTGGGCCGCGGCGATCGCGGGCGTGAGCGGCTTC
>JBOFDB010000582.1:0-1011 GCA_051646545.1 Sphingomonas sp. | reverse complement strand
CGAGCTGCAGCGTGACTATCTGAGCGCCGAGCAGATCGCGGCGAGCCGGGGCGTGATGGGGCTCGACCGGCAGCTCGTGGCTGACCGGACCTATTATCTGGTTGAGGACGCAGGCGCGATTGCGGGCTGCGGGGGGTGGAGCCGCCGCGCGACGCTGTACGGCAGCGATCAGGCGACCGACCTGCGCGCGCCGCGCCTGCTCGACCCCGCGACCGAGTCCGCGCGGATCCGGGCGATGTACACCCACCCCGATCATGCGCGGCGGGGGATCGGCCGGATGGTGCTCGCGACATGCGAAGGCGCGGCGCGGGGGGAGGGTTTTACCCGGGTTGAACTGATGGCGACGCTGGCGGGTGTGCCGCTCTACCGCGCTTGCGGCTATCAGCCGATTGTGGAGGTGATCGACCGGTCACAGGGCGTGCCGGTGCCGCTGGTGCGGATGGGCAAGGCACTGGCCTGATGGCTGATATTGCCCTGTCCCGGGCTTCCCGCTAAGCGCTGCGGATGGCACCCCTGGTCGGCATCATCATGGGCAGCACGTCCGATTGGGCGACGATGGCGCATGCCGCCGAGATGCTCGATGCGCTGGGCGTGGCGTATGAGAGCAAGGTCGTTTCCGCGCATCGCACGCCTCAGCGGCTGTACGACTATGCGACCAGCGCCGCCGATCGCGGGTTGAAAGTCATCATCGCCGGCGCGGGCGGTGCCGCGCATCTGCCCGGTATGGCGGCGTCGATGACGCATCTGCCGGTGCTCGGCGTGCCCGTCCAGTCCAAGGCGCTTGATGGCATGGATAGTCTGCTCTCGATCGTCCAGATGCCGGGCGGCGTGCCCGTCGGCACGCTGGCGATCGGCAAGCCGGGCGCGAAAAATGCCGGGCTGCTCGCCGCCGCCATCCTGGCGACAAACGACGCGGCGCTGGCCGAGCGGCTGAAGGCGTGGCGCCAGGCGCAGACCGACGGCGTGGCGGTCGACCCGGCGTGAGTTCCTGGTGCCGCAACCGCCGTTCGT
>JBOFDB010000517.1:0-4159 GCA_051646545.1 Sphingomonas sp. | reverse complement strand
GACAATATGGACATCACGATCGGCGGCGGCTGCGAGTCGATTTCGATGGTGCAGACTCCCGAAATGCGGATCGGCGCCGACAAGGAGCTGCTGGCGATGCACCCGCATGTCTATATGTCGATGCTGCAGACCGCGCAGGTCGTGACCGAGCGCTACGGCATCAGCCGCGAGGCGCAGGACGAATATGGCTATCAGTCGCAGATGCGCACGGCCGCCGCGCAGGCCGAGGGCAAGTTCGACGCCGAGATCATCCCCGTCACCGCGACGATGGCGATGACCAACAAGGAGACCAAGGAAGTCACCCACCACGAAGTGACGGTGACCAAGGATGAGGGCAATCGCGCCGACACCACGCTCGCCGGGCTTGCCGGGCTGCAGCCGGTGCTGGGGCCGGGCACCGCGATCACGGCGGGCAATGCCAGCCAATTGTCCGACGGCGCGTCGGCATCGGTGCTGATGGAAGAAAGCGTGGCGGCGAAGCGCGGGCTGACCCCGCTTGGCCGCTATGTCGGCATGGCCGCCGCGGGCACCGAGCCCGACGAAATGGGCATCGGCCCCGTCTATGCGATCCCCAAGCTGCTTAACCGGTTCGGCCTCAAGATGGACGATATCGGCCTATGGGAGCTGAACGAAGCGTTTGCGGTGCAGGTGATCTATTGCCGCGACAAGCTCGGCATCCCCAACGAACTACTCAACGTCAATGGCGGCTCGATCTCGATCGGCCACCCCTACGGCATGACGGGCGCACGCTGCACCGGCCATGCGCTGATCGAAGGCAAGCGTCGCGGCGCGAAATATGTCGTCGTCACGATGTGCGTCGGCGGCGGCCAGGGTGCCGCAGGGTTGTTTGAGGTTTTGTAATTGATAGGTAACCGCCAACGCCTTATATAGCGTTTAGGCGAGGACATCCGCCTTTCTGTGAGCTCCGGTTGTGTCAGCAACCGGAGCTCAAAACGTTTGGGGCGCAGGTGTCAGCCCGCGCCCCGCCCGTGTGCCTAGTTCTTCCGGGCCACTTCGATCACTTTCACGACAAGAGTCGCGAACGCGAACAAAGCGCCCAGAAACAGGCACAGATCGGCGAAGGACATCTTTTCACCTTTCTGTTTGGCAGCACCATTGCTGCCGAACAGAACTAGCCATGTTCAGGAAAGAGAAATCAACAAGGCGGCAGTGCATAAAATTGTTGATTGTGGGTACAATTGTTACCGGCCCTGATGCATGGCCTGGATTGCTTCGTCGCTCTGCTCCTCGCAATGACGGCTGGGGCGATGTCAGTCGCCCCTAAAGCGGCATCTCCGCGTGTTCCGCGTCGGGCTTCTCCGTCTGGCCGAGCAACCCGCCGAAAACCTGAGTCACGGCGCTGACCAGTCCGGCATCGGCCTTCCACATCTCGCCCGATTCAAGATCGTAGCGCAGGAGCAGCAGGTCGGGATCGTCCTTGCCGCCGGGGAACCACGCCGCCACCTGGTTCGACCACAGCTTGTCGATCATCTCGCGGTCATTATCCTCGCTCAGGCTGCCATGGACGCAGGCGAAGAAATCATGCCCCTTGGCGACAAACTGCGCCATCGCCGGGCCGCCGATCGACAAGCGATTGGTGCGGCTGGTGAAAAACCACCAGCAATGCATGTCGTCGTCCAGCAATTGCGCGGTCATCGGCTGGCTGTGATCGGGGGTGTCGTCCAGCCCGATCATCACGAACGGACTCGACTTTAATTCGCGCACAAACTGGTCAAGGATCGCGGCGGAATTTTTTGTATCGGCCATCATGTTTCTCCCGAATGAAGGGCTAAACGCCATGGGCAAGCCAATGGTTGCGATGGTCGCGGGGCAGCGTGGGCGCCGCCGCGCGCCACGCCGACCACGACCTGCCTTCGGCACGGCAACCCGCTTCCGGTCCCTTGGGGCGGAACGGCTGGAAAGATGACAAGCGCGATGCCTGATGCTGCCGCCCTACTGATCGACGCGACGATTGCCATGCACGCGCAAGGCGTGCCGCTGATGCAGCGCGTGGTTCCGGCGGGTGATGCGGTGCGGTTTTGGGATCGCTATCCCGATGGCGGCATGATGAGCCCGTCGAGCGGCGCCAGCGCCTTTTACCATATCCACGCCCCCGACGCGCGCGACCTGGGCGAACATGGCCATTTCCACCTGTTTCTGCCGCGCCACGCCCTGCCCGCCACGTCCGCGCCGTTGGCGGATCGCCCCGCCGCCGAAGGGCAAGGCGTGGCGGAAGCGGTGCATATTGCCGCCCTGTCAATCGCGGTCAGCGGGCTGCCGATGGGATGGTTCACCGTCAATCGCTGGGTAACCGACGAAGCCATGTACCCCGCCGACGCCGTGCTGGCAGCGCTCGACCGGTTCGACCTCACCGACGCGCCCGGCGACCGGCTGGTCAATCAATGGCTGACCGCCGCCGTGGCGCTTGCCCGCCCCGAGCTTGACCATTTGCTCCACGCCCGCGACCGCGCCTTGCCCGCCAATGCCAGCGAAGACCCCTCGATCGAAATCCTGTCGCGCCTGCCCTTCGATCTTGAAGCGATGATTAATCGCGGGGCCGTGTAACCAGCGGCACCGCGCATTCGAATGCCCCTGCGGAACAACTCCAGGAGCCAGTGATGACCAAGATGACCAATCTCGCAGCAATGTTGACGGTAGCCGGCGGACTGACGATCGCCGTAGCGCCGGGCACCGCCCGGGCAAACTGCAATTTCGCGGGCCCCGCGATCAGCCAGACGGGCAACCCCACGCCCCAGGCGAGCGCCGCCACCTTCGATCCGCGCGCCGAGCTGGCCGCAGGTACGGAAGCCTATAATGCGGGCGATTTCCGCAAGGCGAGCAACGCCTTGTCGCGCGTTCTGCCCTATGCGCCCAAGGACGCGTCGATCAACTATCTGGCGGGTGCCGCGCGGCTGAACCTTGGCGATTACAAGGGCGCGCGCAAGCTGCTCGAACGCGCGGTTGCGCTGAACCCCAACATGCTGATCGCGCAGCAAGACCTGGGCGTTGCCTATGCGCATCTGCACGACGCGCGTGCGACCGAGATGCTCGACAAGCTGAAGAGCGAAGCCGCCAGCGTCGATCCGCAATCCGAGCCGGGCGTGGTTATCGCCGCCGCGATCGATACGCTGACCAGCGCGATGACCGAAACCAGCGCGAACTGATCGGCGGCGCGCTTCGGCGCGACCGGCTGATCGTTCGAGCTGTCACTATCCTGGCCCCGGTTTGCAAAAGTCGGGGCCAATGCGTTGAGGCTGACGCAACGACCGCGCGCGACCGGCGCGGGCACCGTTCCATCAGCGCGGGTCAGGCGTTCGAGCTGATCCAGGCTTCGACCACGGGCGCAATCTTGGTGCGCCATTTGCTGCCGTTGAAAATGCCGTAATGGCCCGCCCCTTTGGCCAGATAATATTGCTTCATGCCATTGGGCAGCTGGCGCGCCATCGACAGCGCCGCCTTGGTCTGGCCCAGCCCCGAAATATCGTCGCGCTCGCCTTCAATCGCGAGCACCGCAACATCGGTGATCGCGGCAGGATCGACCGGGCGACCGCGATGCGTCATCGTGCCCTGCGGCAGCTTGTGGTTTTGAAAGACGACATCGATCGTCTGCAGATAAAATTCGGCGGTCATGTCGCAGACCGAGCGATATTCCTCATAGAAATCCTTGGTCGCATCCGCGCTCTCGTCATCGCCCTGGACCAGATGCTTGAACATTTCCCAATGCGAGATCATGTGGTTGCCAAGGTTCATCGTCATGAAACCGGCAAGCTGCAAAAACCCTGGATAGACGTGGCGGCCAGCCCCCGGATAGCTTGACGGCACGGTTGCGATGACATTCTGCTCAAACCACGCAAAAGGCCGCTCGGTCGCCAGCGTGTTGACGGCGGTCGGCGCCTTGCGGGTGTCGACGGGGCCGCCCATCATCGTCAGCGTTTTTGGTCTGCACGGGTGCTTGTCCGCGCTCATCAGGCAAGCGGCCGCATAGCAGGGCACCGAAGGCTGGCACACCGCAAGCATGTGCGCGCCGGGGCCAATCGCCTCCAGAAAGTCGATGATATAGTCGATATAATCGTCGAGATCGAACTTGCCCTCATCGAGCGGCACCAGCTTCGCGTCGCGCCAATCGGTGATGTGGACATCGGCAAAGGGCAGCATTCGC
>JBOFDB010000042.1:0-15759 GCA_051646545.1 Sphingomonas sp. | reverse complement strand
GATCTCAATCCAGGCGAAAACATAGCTCAGCATCGCGGGCGCAACGAGCGGGAACAACCCATAGCGGATTTGCGCGAGCCACCCGCCCCCTGCCGCGCGCACGCTTTCCATGGCGCTGGTATCGGCATTGTCGAGGATTTCGGCAAAGGGGCGAGCGAGACCGGTAAAACAGACGAGGATCAAGGCCAACGTGCCGGCCACCGGCCCCGGCCCGACCGCCAGGATCAGCACTAACGCCAGAATGAAAGCGGGCATCGTGCGCACCATATTGGGCAGGATGCGCGTCACCTGCCGCACCAGCCTGTTGGGCATGACCGTCCGGCTCATCAGCAGCGACAGGGCAAAAGCGAGCACCGTGCCCATGGCCGTTGCGACCAGCGCCATTTCGATGCTGGTCGCCAGCGCGCGGAGCCATTTGGGAAAGGCGTAAAACCAATAAGCGAATGATCCGCGTGTTGACGTGCCTGCAAACAACTCGGCGGCTTTGAGATGTGGATTCATCCGCTCGAGAAAACCCGCCACCCGCGCGAGAGGGGCATCGCCATAGTCGCCGCCCAGAAATTCGCTGACCCAGGCCGAAACAACAAGCACCACAACCAACACCAGCATGACCGCAGCGGCCACCGCCCGGCCGCGACGCAGCATTTTGCTGCGCCGGGCCTCAAACTCACCGACCACGGTAGGATGGCCGGAAACGGGCCTTGTCACCGGGCAGCGCCAGCGGGATCGAGCGCGCTGGCCTCGGTCGGTTCAAAGGCACCTTTGGCGCCGCCCGATGCGCCGGCAAACGCCGGGGCATTTTCTTGATGCAGGACCAGGAAAATGCCGATCAACCGAAAGCGGAGCTCGTCAGGCAAGCCCGTGCGCAGCACCCAGGCTGATTTGGCGAGCGGCCGATCCCGCCAGGCAATGCGATACGGCTGGCAAACCGGCTTTTTGGCGGCGCACGCCACATACCATTCGTCGATCGGCATCAGCGCGACGTCGGCCTGGCGCGATGACAGCATCGCGAACGTCGCAGCGACCGACCCCACTGCCGGAGTCGGCCGGTTTGCGATCGCTGTGCCGCCATGCGTTGCTACCGCCGCACGCGCTGCATCATAGGCCAGCGCGTTCTGCTTGAGCGTGATCACGCGACGCTGGGCAATTGCCGGGGCCGTGAGGGGACCGGCGTCATTCAGGGTGACCGCAATGATGGGGGTGCGCGGCAAGGCGCCATCGGGCCGAAGCGTCAAAATTGGCCTGCCCTTGCCCCGGGCAGCGGGCCACGCCGCCTGATCAAGCGCCGTCAGGTCGACGCTGCCCCTGGCGAGCGCGCTTGCGGCAGCGGCGGGGCTGTCAAAGCCGCAAAGCTCGACGCGCAATGCCAATCGGCGCGCGAGATGCCCGGCGAGCGCCGCCAGCGGCGCGGGGGTCGATGGCCCCGGCGCGGCGCATGGGCTTGGCTTCGCGGATTGATACCCCACGCGCAACAGCGAAGGCATGGGGGCGGGAGCGGCGAACGCAACCGCCGCGAAACCGGTTGCGGCAGCGGCGAGAGCAAGCGCCAGGCGGTGCATCATCGCGGGCGCCGCCCGCCGCCACTGCTGGCGCCGGCGCGTTCATCAGCCACGGCTTCCTGGCGCAGCTTATAGGTTTCGGCAAACATGGCGTCGTTGCCCGCCGCAAAGGTGATGCCGGGCAAGGCACCAAAGGGAGCGCCCGCTTCGGGTGCATCATAGGCAATCGCGGCCATGGCGCCCCGCACCAGATCCTGTAGCGCCTGTGGCCGATCGGTCCGCATGACCAGCGCCAGATTGGGCACCGGCCCGACATCCCAGATATCGCGGATCGAGCCTTGCGGGATGAGACCGCTGTCCGCCATCCGCCCCCACGTAATGATGGTAAAGCCGGTTTGCGGCGTGCCGTTGGACGATAAGGTCCAGCCCGCATCATATTGTCGGTTATACACAGCATTGACGACCTGGGCATGGCCGCCGGCCACGCCGATGCGGCTGAAATAGCGATTGGGATCAATGCCAGCCTGCCGCATCGCGTGCATCGGCATCAGATAGCCCGAGGTCGAATTGTAATCGACCACCGCCAACGCCTTGCCCTTCAGGTCGGCAAGGGAGTGATACGGGCTGTCGGCCCGAACGATGAGCGAGGAATAATAGCCCTTCTCGCCATGCGCGCCGAGCTGGACCAGGATCGGCGCCACCAGATTGCCAACCTGTTCATGCGCGTTGGCATAGCCCCCACCCGCGATCAGCGCGACATCGACCTGGCCCGAGCTCAACGCCTGAATGGTCGAGGTATAGATGTCGCTCGTCTGGCGGACTCGCACCGGCAGGCCGGTGGCCTGCTCCATATAATGCTGGAACGGCTCGACCTTGACATCGTGCCCAGGCGATTCCGCAATGGTTGGGGTAGGGAGCGAAATGCGCAGCGTGTCGACCTCGCCGCGCCAACCTGATTGGCGGGGGTGATCGCTGCCACAGGCCGATAATGCGAGCACCGCAAGGGGCAATATCCGGCATCCCGCCAACCGCCCAACGCTGATCGGACGCTTTTTGGTCGGCGAGATACGAAAGCGATGGACCATAGGCTTCCCTTCGAGTCCGCGTGGCCTATAAGGGAGGCGGGTTGCAGATTTTGGACAGTTTGGACATTTGTATGGTTCCGGAAGGACGCAATCTCGACGGAGCGCCCGTAACGCCTGACAGCCCGGACAATTCAACGACGATGGCCTCAATGGACACCGGCGTCACCGGCGCGACCGATTTGTCCGGAACCGAAATTGACGGCGCAAAGCGCTCGACGGCGGATCGGTTGATCGACGTCGCGCTGGCGGCATGGGAAAGTCATGGCTATGCGGGGATTTCGGCCCGTGCGCTGGCTCAAGCCGCCGATCAGCCCGTCTCCAGCATTTATTATCACTTTGATGATCTTGAACGTTTGTTGATCACATCGCAGCAATGGGCCGTGCGGCACGCCAGGCAATGGTGTGAGCGGCAGCTGAAGACGATGCCAGCGGCGACGGACGGCGATGCGGCGCGTAAAGTGATGGCGCCATTAATGGCGGCCCTGATCCATGACTGGTCGGTCAATCATCGCGCGCTCGCCTTTGCCTGGCGCGAATGCCAACTTGTCGCCGCGCGTAATCGTAAATTCGCCCCGGTGCTGGAGGATTGGAATGCGCTTTGGGGGGATTTTTGGCGGCAAGTCTCCGCGCGTTATGCGATGCCCGACTATGCGCGCCTCAACTATTATCTGTTCGATGGCGAGGGCTTTCTTCATCTGATCAAGGGCGATCCCGTCGCCGATGCCGCTTGCCTGATCGAACTTTGCCAGGGTTGGGGCGACTGGCTGGCTGGTCGGCCGGCGGCGGAAGGGCCGTGGCGGCGCCAGGCTCGGCTCACCGCATCAGCGACGACCGCGACGATCATACCCGAAGGTGCCATTCCCGAGCGGATTGCGCATGCCGCCGCCAATCTGGTCGCGCGCCACGGGCCCGGCGGACTCACGCATCGCGCCGTCGCCGCCGAAGCCAAGCTGACGCTGGGCGCGGTATCCTATCATTGCCGGACCAGCGCCGATTTGATGCATCTCGCCTATGAAACGGTTTATTGGCGAGCAATGGGGCAGGATGTGGCGCCAGTTTCCGGTATCTCGGGCAAAGACTATGAGGATTTGCGCGAAGCGACGCTTGGCGCTGAAGAAACGCCGGAAATGGCGCTTAGTCGGCTGGCGATGAATGAATTGATTCTGGCTGTCGCGCGTGACAGCACACTGAAAGGGCTGGCCCCAACTTTACGCTATTTGCGCGGGCGAAAGTCGCGAAATTATCTGGCAGTCATTTTGGGCAGCACCGAGGATGTTTCGCCACTGGAGGCGGCAATGTTATCGGACGTCGCTTTCGCGCGGTCGCGCGGTTATTTCGGCATGACCGCCGCCGATCGTATGGCGGCGCGCGAACGGGATCTCGACGAGATCGATGCTTTTCTTCGCGCGACACGAGGCCGATGAGCCCTGGTCGATAACGCGACTGTGCATATGATAGTTAATTGATCGCGCCGTGATGATATATCTTTGAATCGCGCTACCGCAGCGGATCATTAGCTCGCAAATTGTTCGAACACCCCATCAATCCACCGCAAAACGCCTGTCCCGTCTATTGGCCTCGCGAAACAAATCGGCCATTAGCCACAGGCCGAAACAAGCGTGATGGGTGGCCGAGTTGACCGAGCCAAATGACAATGACCAGCTTCGCGCGGCGCCTTCTGCGCCGACATTGACAACGCACCAGCAAGTGCGGCTGCTGGGGTTGATCGCGGCGGGCGTGCTGGCGCTGGCGGTGCTGTTTGAATTGGGCAGCTGGCTGTTGACGCCGCGCATGGTCGCCGCCGAGAAATTGCCGCCCGATGCCTTTCGGCCCACGCCCGAACAGCTTGCGCAATTGAAGATTGCGCCCGTCGCGATTGGCGCCAATGCCACGCTGTTGCGGGCCAATGGGTCGATCGCGGTCAATGCCGATCGCTCGACGCCGATCATCCTGCCCTTTTCGGGGCAGGCGGCGGAAGTCTTTGTCGAAACCGGCCAGCATGTATCGCGCGGCCAGCCCCTATTGTCGGTTGCGTCGCCCGAACTGGTCGATGCGCGCAACGGCTTGCTGACCGCATCGGCCCAGGCAGCGTCGGCGGCGGAGGCCGAGAAAATCGCGGCGGCGAACGCCGCTCGACAAAAGGCCATTTATGAGACGGCTGGCGGTGCGCTGAAAGATTATCTGCAGGCCCAGGCCGATCTGGTGACCGCGCAATCGGCGCTGCGTACGGCCCAATCGGCCCTGCGCGCGGCGCAGGACCGGCTTGGATTGTTCGGCAAGTCGCCCGGCGAAATCCGCGCGCTGCAATCGCCCGCCAAGGCGCTGAACGGCCAGGCCGCGACCGTTTATCGCGCGCCCGTGGCGGGGGTTGTCGTCGATCGCAACGTCTCGCCCGGCCAATTCCTGACCGCAGGCGGCAGCAACGCGCTGATGACGATCACCGATTTGTCGAGCGTTTGGCTGGTTGCCCAATTGTCGGAAAGCGATGCGACCAATGTTCAACTGGGCGATCAGGTCGAGGTGACGACCCCCGCCGTTCCCGGCCGTGTCTTCCACGCACGGATCGACAATATCGGCGCTGCGCTCGACCCCAATACCCATCGCCTGCCCGTTCGTGCCGCAGTCGACAATCCCAATTACCTGTTGAAGCCGCAGATGTTTGCCAGCTTCACCATCCGCCGCGCCCTATCGGGTACAGTCGGCGCGCTGGTGCCTGCTGCCGCGATCATCCATGAAGGCGATCGGGCGCGGGTGTGGGTGATGGGGCGCGACGGCCTGCTCCATGGCCGGGCGGTGGAAACCGCCGATAGCGAGGGCGGCTATACCCGCGTCACGCGCGGGCTGAACGCGGGCGACCGGATCGTGACGGCGGGCGCCCTGTTCGTCAACGAGGCTGGCCTCGAGCAATGAACCGCCTGATTGAATTGGCGCTCCGCCAGCGCATGCTGGTGTTGGGGTTGCTGATCGCGGTCGTGATCGCGGGCATATTCGGCTATATCAACCTCAATATCGAGGCGTATCCCGATCCCGTCCCGCCGCTTGTCGAGATCATCACCCAGAGCGATGGCGTTTCCGCCGAGGAGATGGAGCGCAACGTCACCACGCCCATCGAAGTGTCGGTCGCGGGGCTGCCGCATTTGACCGTGGTACGGTCAATCTCGCTGTTTGGCCTGTCTGACGTGAAGATCCAGTTTGATTACGGCGTCAATTTCCGTGAGGCCGAGCAATTGGTGCTGGGGCGGCTGTCGCAATTGCCGACCCTGCCCGGCGGCGTCCGCCCGCTCATCTCGCCGACCAGCCCGATCGGCGAGATTTACCGTTACCGGCTGGCGGGCCCCACCGGCTATTCGGTCATGGACCTGAAAACGCTGCAGGACTGGGTGCTGCAGCGCCGGTTCAAGCGCATCCCCGGCGTTGTCGACGTGACCGGCTGGGGCGGCAAGCTCCGCAGTTACGAAGTCCAGCTCGACCGCGACCGGCTGATCGCGCACGGCATCACCGTGCCGCAGGTGCTCGCCGCGATTGGCAAGAGCGACGCCAATGTCGGTGGCCAGACCGTCAATTTCGGCGAACAGGCGGCGATCGTGCGCGGCATTGGCCTTATTCAGTCGGCCGACGCCATCCGCAACGTGCTGGTCGGCAGCGCGGGCGGGGTGCCCGTGTTGCTGCGCGACGTGGGCAAGGTCCAAATCGGCAATCTTCCGCGCCTTGGCATTGCCGGCGAAGGGCAGGATGACGACATTGTGATGGGCATCGTGCTGATGCAGCGCGGCGCGCAATCGCTGCCCACCATCCGCGCGGTGCAGAAGGAAGTCGAGACGATCAACGCGGGCGGCGTATTGCCGCCCGGCGTCCATCTGGAACGCATTTATGACCGGTCAGACCTGATTGCCGTCACCACCCGGACAGTGATGGAAAATCTGACGCTGGGCATCCTGCTGATCTTTGCGTTGCAATGGGTGTTTCTGGGCGATTTGCGCAGCGCGATCATCGTCTCGCTCACCATTCCCTTCGCGCTGTCGGTCGCGATCCTCATCCTCACCCTGCAGGGGGAAAGCGCCAACCTGTTGTCATTGGGCGCGCTCGATTTCGGGCTGGTCGTCGACGCAGCCGTCATCATGGTTGAGGCGATTTACCGGCGGATGGTCGACCGGTCGCATGCGATCGGTGCCGGGCGGATCACCCCGGGCCGCGCCAATCGCTTTTCGGCGATCTTGCACGCCTCTAGCGATGTCAGCCGCGGCATTTTCTTCGCTGCCGCGATCATCATCGCAAGCTTCCTGCCGCTGTTCACGCTGACCGGGATTGAGGGACATATTTTCGGGCCGATGGCCAAAACCTATGCCTATGCGATTGGCGGCGGATTGGTCGCGGCGTTCACGCTGGCGCCGGTCTTGTCGGCGCTGCTACTGCCCGATCGATTGCAGGAAGTCGACACCTGGCTCGTCCGGCGCATTCGCCAATGGTATCAACCGGCAGCGTCCTTCGCGCTCAAGAACCGGCTGGTGACGCTGGGCACGGCACTGATCGTCATGGTAACGGCGGCGGTATCGATCATGGCGCTGGGCATTGAATTCCTGCCGCATCTGGAAGAGGGCAACCTCTATATCCGCGCGACCTTGCCCGCCTCGATTTCGCTGGAGGCCGGCCAGCCGACGGTCAATCAGATCCGCCGCATCATCGCGAGCTATCCCGAAGTCGAGCGCGTCATCACGACGCATGGCCGCCCCGATGACGGCACCGACGCCACCGGCTTTTTCAACGCCGAATTCTATACGCCGCTAAAGCCCGCGAGCGAATGGCCCGCCGGCATGACCAAGGAAAAGCTGACCAGCGATCTCCAGCATCGGCTGCAGCAGCGCTTTCCCGGCGTTGACCTCGAATTCTCGCAATATATCCAGGACAATGTCGAGGAAGCCTCTTCGGGGGTCAAAGGCGCCAATTCGCTCAAAATTTATGGGTCCGACCTTGCGACGCTCGAAAAGCTTGCCGATGCGATCAAGGCGCAGATGCAGCTGGTCCACGGCATTACCGATCTGGGCATCAGTAATTCGCTCGGCCAGCCGACGGTCAGGATCGAGATCGATCGTCTTGCCGCTGCGCGCTATGGCCTGACCCCGGATGATATCAACACCACGCTTTCCGCCGCGATTGGCGGCCAATCAAGCGGGGACCTCTACGAACCCGGTACCGACCGGCATTTCCCCATCACCGTCCGTCTCAACCCCAGCCAGCGCAACGATATCGAGGCGATCCGCCAGCTGACCATCGGCGCGCCCGCGCCCAGCGGCACGGGCCTGGTGCAAGTGCCGCTGTCGGAAGTGGCAAAGGTGCATTTCGATTCAGGCGCCTCGTTCATTTATCGCGAACATCAGGAACGTTATGTCCCGATCAAGTTCAGCGTGCGCGGGCGCGACCTGGGCGGGGCCGTTGATGAGGCGCAGGCGCGCATCCGCCGCAACATCATCCTGCCGCCGGGCTATCACCTCGAATGGGCGGGTGAGCTTGGCAACCTTACCAACGCCATTGCGCGGCTGGAGATTGTCGTGCCGATCAGCCTGGTCCTGATCCTGATACTGCTATTCGCCAATTTCGGCTCGGTGCGCGACTCGCTGCTGGCGTTCAGCGTCATTCCGATGGCGCTGGTCGGCGGGGTGCTGGCGCTGGTGCTGACCGGCACGCCGTTCAGCATTTCCGCCGCGATCGGCTTTGTCGCGCTGTTCGGCATCGCGACGATGGACGGCATATTGGTGGTGAGCGCATTCAACCAGCAGATCAATGACGGGCTACACCGTGACGATGCGATCGCGGTGACGATCCGCCACGTCATGCGCCCCGTCATCATGACGTGCCTCGCCGCCGCGATCGGCCTGCTCCCCGCGGCGCTCTCCACCGGCATTGGCAGCCAGGTGCAAAAGCCGCTGGCGCTGGTCGTGGTTGGCGGCATGACGCTGGCACCGATCCTGATCCTGCTGGTGCTGCCCGTGCTGATCGTGCGGTTCAGCCACCATCGCGGCGCGCATGGCCATGCCATTCGCCGCCACCATGCCGATGGCACGCCGATGGAGCCCGCCTGATGCGCCGCCTTGCCCCCGTTGCGATCACCGCATTGGTGCTGGCCGGCTGCACGCCCGGACCGCGCACCCCGGGCACCAACGTGCCTCTGCCGCCCGCGCGCGCGACCGAGACGGTGGCACCGCTATCGGGCCCGGCGCAGACGCTTGATGTCGGCGCAGCCCCGCTGCCGCAATGGTGGACAAATTTCGGCAGCGCCAAGCTCAATGCGCTGGTCGATCAGGCGCTCAGGCACAATAACGATCTTGCCGTCGCCGAAGCGACGCTGCGCCAGGCGCGCGAACTGGCCAAGGCAGCGGCGGGCGCGCAGGGGCCTCAGCTTGACGCCAATTTCGCGGCACAGGGGCTGAAGACGTCGGCGGTCTATTCGCCGCCGCTCAACGACCCCAATGCCTATCTCTACAGCATCCAGACCGCGCAGCTGACGGTCAGTTACCCGCTCGACGTGTTTGGCGCGGGCCGCACCAAAATCCGTTCGGCCCGCGCGGCAGCGGAAGCAGCGGCGTTCAAGGCGGTGGCAGCGCGGACGACGGTGGCGGCGAACCTGGTGCTCGCGGTCATCCAGCACGCCGCGCTCGCCGACCAGATTGCAGCCACCCGGACCGCCATAAAGAATGACCGGGAGCTGGTGGCGCTGATCGAGCGCCGCCGCGCGCTGGGCGATCTGGGCGAGGCCGATGTCGTCGCCCAGCAATCGGCGTTGGCCACGGTCGAAGCGAGCCTGCCGGGCCTCGAGCGCCAGCTTGCCCACCAGACCGGGCTGATCAACAGCCTGCTCGGCCAACCCGCTGGCGGCCCCTCCCCCGATCTGCCGACCATGGCGGAGTTGCAGCTCCCGCCCGCCATTCCGGTTGCCCTGCCGAGCGACATCGTGGCGCACCGCCCTGATGTCCGCGCGGCGGAAGCATCGGTGCGCGGCGCGGCGGCGGATGTCGGTTCGGCAATCGCCGCGCGGCTGCCGTCGCTATCGCTCACCGGCTCGTTTGGCGGCGCGGTGACCAACATCACTGACCTGATCGCGGTCGGCAATCCCTTTTTCACCGCCATCGGCACGGTGACGCAGCCGGTGTTCCATTCGCGCCAATTGCTTCACCAAAAGCGCGCCGCCGAAGCCGCGCTTGACGTGGCCAAGGCGCAATATCGATCGGTCGCGCTGCAGGCCTTTCTTGACGTCGATGACGCCATTGCGGGGTTGAAGACCGACGCCGTCGCGCTCGATGCCGCCGCGCGCGCCGACACCGCTGCCGCCCGATCGCTGACTCTGACGCGCCGACAGGTTGAGCTGGGCGCGATGGGGACGATCGCGCTGCTCAATGCCTCGGTTGCCGCCGCCCAGGCCTCGACGCTGCTGGTCCAGGCGAAGGCGGCCCGGCTGAGCGATAGCGTCGCTTTGTATCAGGCGTGCGGATCATCGCCCGGCAGCGATGGCACCGACCGATAAGGGGCGCGTGCCATCGCTCGACCAAATGGCTTATCGAATGACCTCCGACGTCGCCAGATAGGCCATCATCGCCTCAAAGGCCTCGGGGCTGAGCTCAATGAAAGCGCGGCGCTTGTCGTTGGGATCATTGTGCCGCACCACCAGCTTTAGGCTTTCGAGGTCATGGATATGGCGGAGCGCGGTCGTGGTGGGGACGGCGGCGGCGGCGCATAAGGCCGACATCGGCACCGATTTGCGGTCGAGTTTTGCCGCGGTCAGCTCGAGCAGAATGTCCCAAACCGGATCGGCGAAGAGGTCGCCCGGAAAATAGCGATCCCTCAGCCTCCGCCGCGCAATCATTGCGCGCACCGGCGCCAGCTGGCGAGCGGGGAAAAATTGTGCGTCGTCTGCCGGTATCCAGGCAGGATCCGCGCCGGCCCATGCGCGATTGGCGATGCTGGTTGCCATTTGATGGGTTGCCTTCTCAGTTGGCGCGAAGCGCGACAGGGGCCTGCGACACCGACGCAAACTCGATTAAATGGGCGGCGACGGCATCAAGGTCGGCAGGCGCGCGCGAGAGAGGATCAAGCGCAAAGGTTGAGGGTGCCTCGAGCGCCCACACCTCGCGCATATGCGCAATAGCCTGTGGGTTGATCGCGATTTCAAACGCGACACTCGACGTTTCGCCGGTCGGAATGGGCAGCCCGATCAAGCGGATATGATACCCCATGTTGAAGAACCAGGGCAGCGTCTGGACTTCGGTAATGCCCAGCATCCGATCGATACCGAATTGCTGCGCTGCTTCCAGCGTGCCCAGGCGAAAGGCCGCGCGCGACTGACCATGAGCCGACCCGCGCAGCGCGGGGATGACAAAGCCGCGAGTCACTTCCCAGGTCCGCTCATCGGCAATCGGCCGATCCTTGATCGCCACGGCGTTTGGAAATTTGTCGGCAAGCATCGAATTGGTCAGCGTGGAACGCAGGCGCTGACCGGCAACGACATCGCCGCTCGAATCGATGTTCAAGACATAGACGGCCTGATCGTCATCATATTCGTCGCGTTCCTCGCCCCCGGTGGTGGCGAGATGCCAGCCGCGTTCCTCGACAAATATCTCACGACGCAGCTCAAAAAACCGACTGAGCTCGCGTTGATAGAACGCGCTGTTCCCTCTGGTCACGATGTGGATCATGGCAATTGCTCCCCCGCAGATGCGAGGATCAATCTGCCCGGGCAACAAAACCTAGTGTATCGGCCTTTTCCCGTATTTTTCGTCGGCGCCCGGTTCAACCAGCAACCCATGTCGCCAGGCTTCGAACACGGCTTGCGCCCGCGTTGCCGCGCCAAGCTTTGCCCGGGCATTGTCGAGATGCGTGCCCACGGTGCGCGGCGCGATGGAAAGAATGGCGCCGATTTCCCAATCGGTCTTGCCTTGCGCAACCCAGGTAAGGCACTGCGCCTCGCGCCGCGTCAGCGGCTCGCCGGCAAGCCACTCATCACCGGCAAGATCGAGCAACGACCGGCCGTATGTAGCAAATACGGTGGCCAGCGCCTGAAGCGTTCCGCGATCTTCGGGCTTGGGTGGCGCCTCGCCATTGCCGGCCATCAACACCGCCGATATCTCTCCGAGCGGGCCACCGACCGGCACGACAAAACCATCCGTCAGGCCGGCCTTGCCCGCTTCAAAAAACAGGCGTTTCTGTTCCTTGGTCAGTGTGGCTTCGGAGACATCGGCCCAGGCGAACGGCGCCTGTTTGGCGAAAACGAGCGGCAAAGTCGGGTCATGGCGCGCCAGCTGTTCCCGCGCATAACGCTCACTCCACCCGGTCGAGATGCCGCCGAACAAGACGCTGGGTCGCACCGGCTCGCCCGGTGTCGCAAGCCGCACATAGCCAAAGGAATCATACCCAAACAGGCCGATGACGCCCGCAAAGTCCGTTACCAACTGGTTCAAATCGCCGCATTTGGCAGCGTCGTTGAAAAAATTCAGAACCCGCTCTTGAGCGTTCGACATAAGAACTCCTGGCCCGCTCGGCTCTGCTAGCTTGCATATTCCTGCGCATAAATAAAACACTAATATTGCCAGTGCCTTGCGCCCGTCCCATTGTGGGTGTTGGCGCAACCGGCGTACCGCGTTGCGGACCCGGGCGATCCGACGCGCGCCCCTCGGCAAGGCTGAACGCCAACCCGTTGGTGCGGATGGCGATATGCCCTTGGCGCCCGATCATTTCGCGTCGATACTGTCGCCATGTCGGCCGATCGTCAGCTTGCAGTCGTCACGGGGGCATCGTCGGGCATCGGCGCCGAGTTCGCCCGTCAATTGGCGGCGCGCGGTTTTGATCTGGTCGTCACCGCCCGCCGTCGCGACCGGCTGGAGCAATTGGCGACCGAGCTTGCAACGGCTTATGGCTGCCAGGTGTCGATCGTGGTGGCCGATCTAGCCCTGCCAACCTCCATCGCCACGATCATGGCCATGGTCGCCGACCGGCCGGTGGACGTGCTGGTCAACAACGCCGGATCGACCGTGGCCGGGCGGTTCGCCGAAACCGACTGGGCGGTTCAGCGCGATTGCCTCGCCACGCTGGTAACGGCGGTCGCGGCGCTGACCCATGCCATCGTTCCCGCCATGGTGGCGCGCGGCCGGGGACGCATCATCACCATCTCGTCGATTCTGGCGCTGTCACAGGGCGGGCGCGGCCACACCCTATATCCTGCGGCCAAAGCCTTTGCCCACAAATTCATGCTGTCGCTCGATGCCGAGGTGCGCGCGTACGGCGTCATCTGCACCTCGGTTCTGCCGGGGTCGACCGCAAGCGAGTTTCGCGATGCCAATAAGATCGCCGCCGCGGGCAGCGCGCGCTTCGTATCGTCCGCCGCGTCGGTCGTCCGCGCGGCCTTGCGCGCTAATGATCAGGGCCGGTTGATCGTCATTCCGGGGTTGCACAATCGCATCGCGGCGATTGCGATGAAAATCTTGCCCGACGCGCTGGTCCGTTTTGCGGGGAAACAACTGACCTAAGGGGGGAATGCGATATGGCGCATTACGACGTGATCATTGTCGGCTCCGGCGCTGGCGGCGCGACGCTGGCCTATGCGCTGGCCGAAACCGGCAAGTCGATCCTGATCCTGGAGCGCGGCGCCATCCTTCCCGTCGAGGCGGATAACTGGTCGTCCAAAGCCGTCTTTATCGACCGCAAATATCGCACCCGCGAACAGTGGATCGACAAGACCGGCAAGCCCTTCACCCCCAACACGCATTATTGGGCCGGCGGCAATACCAGCTTTTACGGTGCCGCGCTGATGCGCATGAAAAAGCGCGACTTTGAACAGGTACAGCATGCCGGCGGCGTGTCGCCCGCCTGGCCGGTCAGCTATGCCGATATGGCGCCCTGGTATCTTGAAGCCGAGAAATTGTGGGAAGTACACGGCACGCGGGGAATCGATCCGCACGATCAGCCTGACGACCCGCCCTTCCCCTATCCCGCCATCGAGCACGACGCCGGGGTGGTCGAACTGGCGGCGCATTTCACCGCCATCGGCTGGACGCCGTCGCCGCTACCGCTTGGCATCCGGCGCAGCGACAGCGCGCCCGCGACTCAGCCCTGCACCCGCTGCCGCACCTGCGGCGGCTATCCCTGTCGGGTGCTGGGCAAGGTCGATGCGCGCACCGCCGTGCTCGCCAAAGCGGTCGCGGCGCCCAATGTCACCTTGCAAACCGGGCGCAAGGCGCTGCGGATCGAAACCGACGCGTCGGGCAAGCTGGCGACGGCGGTCATCACCACGGGATTGCTGGGGGAAGATCGCGTCACCGGCGATCTGATCGTCACGGCGGCGGGCGCGGCAAATTCTGCGGCGCTGTGGCTCAATTCCGCCAGCGCGCAGCATCCCAGCGGCCTGGCCAATCAATCGGATCAGGTCGGCCGCAATTACATGTTTCACGCCACGTCTGCCGTCGTCGCGCTCGCTGCCGACCATTTTCAGTCGGATTTTCCCAAAACCCTGTGCGTGAACGATTTTTATTTTGGCGAACCCGATGGCAGCTATCCCTACCCCATGGGCCAGATCCAGATGCTGGAATATATGTCTGGCGCCACCATCGAAGGCCAGGTGGCCGATTGGCTGCCCCCGTCGCTGGTCCCCGATTTTCTCGCCAATGCCATTGCCGGACGCATGGTAAGCTTTCTCGCCATGTCAGAGGATTTGCCCAGCCCCGCCAATCGGGTGACGTTGGGGCCGGACGGGCAAATCCATCTAAGCTACACCTTTGGCGACTTGTCGGCGCACAACCGGCTGGTCCAGAAGCTGCGCAGCGGCATCGACGGTTTTGTTGCCGGTCACCATGTCATCATGGGCCATCATTTCTCGGTCGATTCGCTGCTGCCGCTTTACGGGACAGCGCACCAGTGCGGCACGCTGCGATTTGGCAGCGATCCCGCAACATCGGTGCTGGACCCCTGGTGCAAGGCGCATCAGCTCGACAATCTCTATGCGGTCGACAGCAGCTTTTTCGTCTCGTCCTCGGCGGTCAATCCCACGCTGACGATCGTTGCCAATGCGCTAAGGGTAGGTGCGCATCTGCGCGAGCGGCTGGCGGCGTGAGCAGGCTTGCGCGCCGCTTTACCGCGGCAATGGGGCGAAGGTGAAGGTCAGCCTGCCACCCCGCGCGAGCTGGGCATAGGCAATATCGCGCGACAGCCTTGCGCCGTTCAGCGTGGCGCCATGGGCATAGAAATGATCGTCCAGCGGGTTACGCCCCGTGATCGTCAGCCATTTGCCCGCAGCAAGGCGCAGGCGCGCGCTGCTGACCAGGGGGCGACCCAGCACAAAGCGCCCGCTTGCCGGTTCGACCGGATAAAAGCCCAGCGTTGCAAAAACATACCAGGCGCTCATCTGGCCGGCATCGTCATTGCCGATAATGCCCTGCGCACCCTGCCGATAGAAAGTCGTCGCGATGCGGCGCACCAGTTGCTGGCCCGTCCAGGGGTGGTCGGTAAAGGCATAGAGCCAGGCGATATGGTGGCTTGGCTCATTGCCATGTGCATATTGCCCGATCAGCGCTTCCTGCCCCAGATATTCGGCGCCGACAGTGGGCTTCAAATCGAAGAAGAAGCGGTCGAGCTGCTGGCGAAAGGCCATTTTCCCGCCCATCGCCGCGATCAACCCCGGTGGGTCGAACAAAGCGGGCGTCCAGCTATATTGCCAGGCATTGGCTTCGGTATAGTCGCCGGGATTGTTAAGCGGCGACGTCGGGGTCAGCGGGTCGAACGGCGCGCGCCAATGGCCCGCGCTGTCACGACCGCGCGCAAGATGCGTCGCGGGGTCGAGAATGTTGCGCCAGCGCGCCGCGCGTCGGCCAAAATGGTCGGCGGCCTTACGATCCCCCAGCATCCGCGCCATGCGCGACAGCGCATCGTCGGCCACCGCCGCCTCCAGCGCGCGCGAGACCGACTCGCCGTCAACCTTGTCGAACGGATAATAGCCATATCGGTCGAGCAGCGACCATTGCGACAATTTGCTGTCCTTGGTGTCGGTGCGGATCATCGCGGCCAGCGCGCGGCGCCCGTCAAAGCCGCGAAGCCCCTCGGCCCAGGCACCGGCAATCACCGGCAGCGCGGGCTCCCCGATCATCGTGTCGGTCTCGCCGCCCCAGATCGGCCATTTCGGCAAGCGGCCAGCGGCATCG
>JBOFDB010000113.1:0-9810 GCA_051646545.1 Sphingomonas sp. | reverse complement strand
ACCACCTGATCGAGCAGCATTTTCAGCGCCGCCTCACGCGCCTCGTCGGTCAGCGTCGGCGCCAGGCGCGGCGTCGCGATCGTCACACCGGTCCGTGCGCAATCGCGCAATTCCAGGTGCGGCTCGCTCACGCCGTCGTCCATCACCGGCTCTTCCCAGAACAGCACCCGGCCGTCGCGCGCAAAACGCGACATCAGGTGCTGCGGCCGCTGGATCACGAAATCCCAGCGCAGATGGCTGAAACAGATAAGCAAGCGGTTCGATGCCGACGAGGTTTCCACAGATGTCTCTTTCGATACCGGTGCAGACGATGCATCGGGAGGTGAAGTCCCCACTAAACCGATGACCGCGCGGCTGGGTTCCCGCGCGAAAGCAACGCTTTGGCGCTAACCTCGGTTACCGCTCTCATCTCGGCAAAGGAATGGTTCCATTTGAACCACCGCTATCCTCATGGGTTTTACTTGCTGACAACTGGACGATCGGAAACAAGACGTGATTGAATTATGGGCCGGAGCCGAATGCACGGTGAACCGGGTCGGCGATGAATATCGCGACCAGGCGGCATTGACGGGCCATGCCGACCGCGAGACGGACCTCGCCCTGCTTGCCCAATTGCCCGTCACCGCCTTCAGGCTACCGATGCTGTGGGAGCGCAGCAGCGCGATCGGCGCGGCAGAATGGGCGCGGTGGGACCGGCAGATGAGCACGCTGACGCGGCTCGACATCCGGCCGATTGTCGGCCTGGTCCATCATGGCAGCGGCCCGCCCCACACGAGCCTGATCGACGACGGCTTTGCCCCGGGCCTGGCCGCCCATGCCGACCGCGTTGCCCGCCGCTACCCCCAGGTCGATGATTGGACGCCGGTCAACGAGCCGCTCACCACCGCGCGGTTTTCGGCGTTGTACGGCATCTGGTATCCGCACGCCCGCGACGAGCGGTTATTCTGGCTCGCTTTGCTCAACCAGATCGACGCGGTGCGGCTGTCGATGCGGGCAATCCGCCGCATCAATCCGGCGGCGCGGCTGATCCAGACCGAGGATCTGGGCCGCACCTACGCCACCGCACCGGTGCGCGACCAGGCCGCGTTCGACAATCAGCGCCGCTGGATGAGCTGGGATTTGCTGTGCGGCCGCGTGACCGCTGGCCATCCGTTCTGGGATCGCCTGACAGGCTTTGGCCTGGGCGATCGGCTGCGCGCCATCGCCGATGATCCCTGCCCGCCCGCCATCCTGGGCATCAATCATTATTTGACCAGCGATCGCTTTCTCGACCATCGGCTCGATCGTTATCCGGAGGCGCTGCATGGCGGCAGCCGTGCGGTTCGCTTTGCCGATTCAGAAGCGGTGCGCGTGCTCGATCCGCCGCCCGACAGCCTGAACCAGGCGATTGCTGATTGCTGGGCGCGATACCGCCTGCCCATCGCGATGACCGAGGTGCACAATGGCTCGACCCGCGACGAGCAGCTGCGCTGGCTGGAAGAATCGTGGCACACCGCGCTGGCCGCCCGCGCATCGGGCGTCGACCTGCGCGCCGTGACCTGCTGGACGCTGTTCGGCGCGCAAGGGTGGAACACCTTGCTGACCGGCCCGGGCCGCTATGAGCCTGGCGCGTTCGATACATCGAGCGGCGATGCCCGCCCCACTGCCATTGCCCGGCGGCTTGCGACATTGGGCGCCAGCCACAATCGCGATATCATCGCCTCAATTGCTGACGCGCCCGGCTGGTGGCGCCGTCCGTTGCGCCTTGCGGCCCCCGTCCAGTATCGCCCGGCGCCCATCCGGGACCATCGCCGCATTGCCGCCCGGGCCCAGCACCGCGGCGGGCAACCCATCTTGATCGTCGGGCGTCACGGCACGCTGGCGCGCGCGAGCATCGCGGCCTGTGTGCTCCGCGCCATTCCTTATGTTGCGCTCGGCCGGGCGGAGCTCGACATTACTGACCCCGCCGCGATTGACCGGGCGCTCGAACGCCATCGTCCCTGGGCGGTTGTCAACGCCAGCGGCTGGGTCGATGTCGACGGCGCCGAAACCGCTGCCGACGCGTGTCTTGCCCTCAATGCCGATGGCGCGGGCACGCTCGCCCGCGAGTGCGCCGCGCGCGACATCGCCTGCGCCTATTTCTCGAGCGATCTGGTGTTCGATGGTGCCAAGCCCGATGCCTATGTCGAAAGCGATGCGCCCAATCCGCTCAATGTCTATGGCCGCAGCAAGGCTTTGGGTGAGGAGCAGGTGCTGGCGGCGGGCGGACGGCCGCTGGTGGCGCGGACGGCCGCGTTTTTCTCGGCGGACTCGATCCACAGCTTTGCCATGCAGGCGCTGATCAATGTCGGCCGTGGCAAGCGCTTCCGTGCCAGCGACGTGGTAGTATCGCCAACCCACGTCCCCGATCTGGCGCATGCCGTGCTTGACCTGCTGATCGACGGCGAGACCGGCATCTGGCACCTGACCCATGGCGAGGCGATGCAGTGGGACGCCTTTGCCCGGGCGGTTCTGTCAGCGTGCGGTGCCGATGCTGGTCGCGTGGACACCATCGCCGCCGACGCCGATGCCTGGCGCGCCGCCCGCCCCCGGCAAAGCGCGCTGGCCAGCCAACGCGGCCAGCCAATGCCGTCTCTCGCCGATGCCATTGCCTGTTTCGCGCGCGACGTTGCCCGGCAGGCACCGGACTGGCGCAGCGCCGCTTAGGTTGCGCGAAATACCCATATTGGGCTTTTTTGGTTCAGAATGGAGGTTCTGCGGGGATTACGCAGCGCGATATTTCTATTTTGATAACGATTGCAACCAATATCCCGCCCCCATCAAGCGACCGATTTTTCCGGGGAGGAAAGGCCAGTCGCAGTCGCATTAAAGACGGGGACCAGGGCGGTGGCAAACATCAAAATTACCGGCCAGATCGGTGGCGGGCTTATTCTGGCGAGCATGGCGGTGGCAGCCGCCTTCGCCAGCGTCGAAATCAACCAGATCCGCTTTGGCGGCCCGATCCAGTCGGCCAATCAACAAGTGGGCGATCTCGTCGCCGACATTCTGCCGCCGCCGGAATATATCATCGAACCCTATCTGGAAGCGACGCTGCTGTTGAACGGTCAGGGGTCGGTCGCCCAGCACAAGGCACGGCTTGCCGAGCTGCACCGGCAATATGACGAACGCTATGATTACTGGCGGTCGAGCGACCTTGATCCGCGCCTGAAGACCATGCTGGTGAGCGACTCCGCATCGTCAGCCAAATTATTCTGGCGGGAACTTGAAACCAACGTGATCCCGGCCGCCGAGCATGGCGACACCGCCCGCCTTCGTACCAGCTATGATCGACTGACGGCCCTCTACACCGACCATCGCCGCAAGATCGATGCGCTGGTAAAGGCGTCGAGCGATTTCCAGACGAAACTGGCCGCTGACAGCCAGGCTGCGCTGCAGCGAACGGTCATCTGGCTGATCGGCGCCGCGTTGATCGTTGGCGCACTGATGGTAGCAGGCCTGATCTTTATCATTCGCCGCGCGCTCAATCCGCTGGGCGCCATGGCCGAAGCGATGGAAAATCTCGCCGCCGGCGACACGACCGCCACCGTACCCGGTCAGGGTCGTGACGACGAAATCGGCGTGATGGCTTCCGCTTTTGAGGTGTTCCGGACGGCGCGGGAAACCGCCTGCGCCAATGAACTCAAGCAGCAAACCGTTGTTACCGAACTCGCCGATGCGCTGGAGGCGTTGGCTGCTGGCGACATGACGTACCGGATCACCACGCCTTTTGCCGACCAGTATGAAGACTTGCGCACCGCCTTTAACAGCTCGGTGGAAACGCTGGGCCAAATGATGACCAGCGTCGCCGAAACCGCGGCCAGCGTGCATAGCGGCGCCTCCGAAATTCATGTCGCCTCGGACGACCTTGCCGTGCGGACCGAAAAGCAGGCGGCGCATCTTGAAGAAACCGCCGCCGCGATGAACCAGGTGACCGGTATGGTCAAAACCACGGCCAAGGGCGCGGCCGATGTCGATGCCCTGATCGCGCAGGCGCATCGCGAAGCGACCGATGGCGGCGCGGTGGTACGCAACGCCGTCGACGCGATGGGCGCCATCCAGGCCTCTGCCAAGGAAATCGCCCAGATCGTGAACCTGATCGATGGCATTGCTTTCCAGACCAATCTGCTCGCGCTCAACGCCGGCGTCGAAGCGGCCCGGGCGGGCGATGCGGGCAAGGGGTTCGCCGTCGTCGCCAATGAGGTCCGTGCGCTGGCGCAACGTTCGGCCGACGCCGCCAAGGATATCAAGGAGTTGATCGCGACGTCTGCCGATCATGTCGCCGGTGGCGTGGCGCTGGTGGGCGAAACCGGCGCCGTGCTTGACAGCATCGTCGCTCGCGTTGGCGAGATCAGCGGGTTGGTGAGCGCGATTGCCTCCAATGCCGAAATCCAGGCGACCAATTTGCAACAGATCAACGGCGCGGTCGGCGACATGGACCGCATGACTCAGCAAAACGCCGCAATGGTGGAAGAATCGACGGCCGCCGCCAGCAGCCTGGCGGACGAAGCGACGGCGCTGTCAGCCCTGGTCGCCGGTTTCACCTTACGTCAAAATCCGCCACGCCGCGAGATCATGCCGCTCCGCCTTGCCGCATCGGCTTAACCCGCTCCGCACGAAATACGTATTTATACGCGGTGGTTAAGTGACCCGAATCTTAACCACCTACGTGCTTTAGCCTGCATCATGTCTGAATGCGAAAGGCACCGTCCTCATGATCAACTGGTTTTATAGGCACGCACCGATCCGCCGAAAATTCGATGCGTTGACCGTAATGTTCGTCGGCATTTCGGCGATGCAGGCCGCTATGGTCTTTCTCGGCACCAACGATATCGGGCAGCGCGGCGCCGCGCTGGGCGGGGTCGTCGCGACGCTGGTCGTGATCCTCGTTTCGAAAAAGCTGATCTGCGATCCCTATGTCAACACCGTGGTGCGAATGGAATCGCTTGCCGCGGGCAACCTTGATGGCCCGATCAACTATACCGAGCATACCGATTGCGTCGGTCGCCTGACCAAGGCGATGACCGTCTTCCGCGACAATGCGCTTGAGATGCAGAAATCCGACGTCGTTCTCAAGATCGTGGTGCCGGAAGTCACCACCGCGCTTGGCCGGTTGAAGGACGGCGATCTCACCTATCGCATCCAAACCCGCTTCGGCGACGGGCATGACATGCTGCGCACCAATTTCAACGACACGATGGACGAGCTGCAGGATGTGCTGGCCCGCGTGTCTGACGCGGCGGGCCATGTCCATGGTGGCGCATCGGAAATCCGCGCGGCGTCAGACGATCTGTCGATGCGGACCGAACAACAGGCCGCCCGGCTTGAAGAAAGCGCGGCTGCGATGCGCGATGTTACCAGCATGGTCGAAGCGACCGCGCAGAATGCCGCGACCGTCGGGGCGCAAATCGCCGACACCAATGTTGCCGCAACCGAAGGCGGCGCCGTGGTTCGCCGCGCGATCGACGCCATGGGCCAGATCGAAAAATCATCCCAGGAAATCACCCAGATCATCAACGTGATCGATGGAATCGCTTTCCAGACCAACCTGCTTGCCTTGAATGCCGGGGTCGAGGCGGCGCGGGCAGGCGACGCGGGCAAGGGCTTTGCCGTCGTCGCCAACGAAGTGCGCGCGCTGGCGCAGCGGTCAGCCGATGCCGCCAAGGACATCAAGGCGCTGATCACCTCGTCCAGTGCCGGGGTGACGCAGGGCGCCGCCCTGGTCAGCGAAACCGGTACCATGCTCGGCCAGATCGTCAGCCGCGTCAGCGAGATTAATGGGCGCATCGCCGAAATCTCGTCGTCGGCGCAGGCTCAGGCCGAACAGCTCGTCCAGCTCAATGCGTCGGTCGGCGAGATGGACAAGATGACCCAGCAAAATGCCGCGATGGTGGAGGAATCTACCGCCGCCGCCCGCAGCCTGGCCGATGAGGCGAACAGCCTGGCGGCGCTCGTCCAGCGTTTCCAGACCGGCGTCGTCAAGGCTCCGGTCGCGACAGACACCCCAGCGCCCCAGCGCCGCAAGCCCGCTGCCCGGCCGGTCCGCAAGGCCGCCCCGACGGAAGGCAATGCCGCGCTGAAGATCGTCGATGAAGACGATTGGGCCGAGTTCTAAGGGAGCAAGTACCGTGACGCGGATTGACCTGCCGGTGCGTGCGGATCGCGCGGCAACCGAGGATATGCTGCCCACGCTGCGTGCCGCGATCACCGCCGGTGACGTCGAGGTGAATGGCAGTGATGTCGGACAAATTGGCCAGGCCATGCTGCAACTGCTGGTGGCCGCGCGCCGATCGGCCGAGGCGGCGGGGCACCGCTTTGCGCTGACGGCGTCGGACCCGATGCGTGCCACGCTGACCATGGCCGGCGCCGACACCTTGCTGGAGGGAATAGGGCTGTGACCAACGAGGAAATCCAGGGCATTTTCTTCGTCGAATGCGAAGAAGCGCTGGCAGGGGCCGAATCGGCGCTTGACCAATGCCGCCAGGGCAATGCCGATCTGGAAACCGTCAACGCGATTTTCCGCGCGGTCCACTCGATCAAGGGCGGCGCGGGCGCCTTCGGCTTCACTGCCCTCCAGGCCTATACCCACGGCTTTGAGACGTTGCTGTCCGATGTGCGCGACGGCCTGGTCCCGGTGACGGAGCCGCTCGTCGCGCTGATGTTGCGCGCGCTCGACACGCTGGGCGACCATGTTGCCGCAGCGCGGGAGAATGGCGCGGCGCCCGACGACGCTGCGCTGCTCGATCAGCTCCACGCCGCGCAATCGGGCAGTTTTGCCGCTGAAGAACCGGAACTTCCCGCCGACGATGCCCGTCCGCCCGCGTCCGCCCCGGACGCCGCGCCCGTTGATGACGGCTTTGATTTCGACCTGGATGCGATGCTCGGCGATATCACCGCCGAAGTGACCGCCGACCTGCCGTGGCGCGTGACCATCCACCCGCGCGCCGGGGCGATGGCCAATGGCGGCGAACCGCTGCTGCTGCTGCGCGAACTGCGCGCGCTGGGCGACAGCTCGGTTGAGATCGATGCCGATGCAGTGCCGATGCTCGACGCTTTTGACCCGGCACGGGCCTATCTCGGCTGGACGGTAACGCTGCCCGCTTCGGTCGACCGCGCCGCGATTGAAGAGATTTTCGATTTCGTCGGCGATGATTGCGCGCTTGCCATCGCCCGCGGCGATGAAGCGCCCCAGATCGTCCGTGCAGGGGCGCCTGTGGCGGCCCCCGCCATGATGGCCACGCCCCAGGGTGCGCCGGTGCCAACGCCGGTGCCAATGCCGGTTATCACGTCAGAACCCGCGCCACCCGCAGCCACCGCACCCGCCGAAAGCATCGCTGCTGCCACCAGCGCGCCTGCGCAATCGGTCCGTATCGATCTGCCCAAGCTCGACCGCCTGATCGACGCGGTCGGCGAGCTTGTCATTGCCCAGGCGATGATGGCGCAGCGGCTTGGCGGCGCGGGCCTTGGCATGATCGAGGAACTGGCGCTGCTCGACAGCCTGACGCGCGACATCCAGGAAAGCGCGATGTCGATCCGCGCCCAGCCGATCGGATCGGTGTTCAGCCGCGTGCCCCGCATTCTGCGCGAGCTTGAAAGTTCGACCGGCAAGAAGGTCCGCCTTGAAGTCAGCGGGGAGAGCACCGAGCTCGACAAAACCGTCATCGAACGGCTGAGCGAGCCGCTCACTCACCTGATCCGCAACGCCGTCGACCATGGCATTGAAGCTGCCGAGGATCGGCTCGCCGCGGGCAAGCCCGCCATCGGCACGCTGCGCTTGTCAGCCGAGCAGCGCTCGGGCCGGATCATCATCCGCATCGCCGATGATGGCAAAGGCATCGACCGCGAGCGCGTCCGCGCCAAGGCGATCGAACGCGGCCTGATCGGCGCCGAGGCGGCGCTGAGCGATGAGGAGATTGACAACCTGATCTTCGCGCCCGGCTTTTCGACCGCACAGACCGTGTCCAACATTTCGGGCCGCGGCGTCGGCATGGATGTGGTGCGGCAGAATGTGAAGGAACTGGGCGGCCGCATCAGCATCGAATCGCGTCCCGGCAAGGGGACGACGTTCGCGCTCGCCCTGCCGCTGACGCTCGCCATTGCCGATGGCATGATCGTGACCGTGGGCAACCAAACGCTGGTCGTCCCGCTTGCCCATGTCGTCGAAAGCCTGCGCCCAGAGCCCAAGGATGTGCAGGCGTTGGGCAATGGTCGCGCGATGCTGAACGTGCGCGGCAGCTTCATCCCCGTCCTGCCGCTGGAATCAGCGGTGGGGGCCAGCGGCGCGATCAATGACCCGTGCCAGGCCGTCCTCATCATCGTCGACACCGAAGCGGCCGGCCAGGCGGCGTTGCTGGTCGACACCATTCTCGATCAGCGCCAGTTCGTCATCAAAAGCCTCGACACGCACTACCGCCCGGTGGACGGCATGGCCGGGGCAACCATTTTGGGCGATGGCCGCGTCGCGCTGATCGTCGATGTCGACGGGTTGGTCGCGGGCGCGGTCGCCGCGCCTCTGGCGGAGGCGGCATGAACGCCATCGCCCAGGCCTTTTCCGAAATGCCTGAGGTGGGTCGCGGCGTCTATGCGCCCGCCGATTTTGAGGCGGTGCGGGCCATTGCCTATCAGGATGCGGGCATTGTGCTGCCGCCGGGCAAGGCCATTCTGGTCTATTCGCGGCTGGCGCCGCTGGTCCGGCAGCAGGGCTGCACCACCTTTGCGGCCTATGTGACGCATATCCAGCGCGACGAAAGCGAACGGCGCCGGGCGATTTGCGCGCTCACCACCAACCACACCTTCTTTTTCCGCGAGGACCATCATTTCCGGCATCTGGCCGAAGAGGTACGCCCCGCGCTCGTTGCCCGGGCGGTTGCCGGGCAACCCGTCCGCCTGTGGTCGGCAGGCTGCGCCAGCGGCGAGGAAAGCTGGTCGATCGTCATGACATTGCTCGGTCCTGATCGCGGCGCCGGCCGGGCGCTGTCCGCCAAGGACGTGCGCGTCCTTGCAACCGACATTGCCGATCACGCGCTGAAGACCGCAGCGGCAGCATCCTATCCCGTCGAGTCGATCGAGGCAGTGCCGCCGGCGCTTCGCGCTGCCTGGACGATCGAAAAGGAAGAACAGATCGTCATGGCCGACGATGCCCGCGGCATTGTGCGTTTCCGCTCGCTCAATCTGCTTAGGAACTGGCCGATGCGGGGCAAGTTTGACGCGATTTTCTGTCGAAACGTGATGATTTACTTCGATCAGCCCACCAAGGAGCGTCTGGTCCATCGCTTTGCCGAACAGCTGGCACCCGGCGGGTTTCTCTACATTGGCCATAGCGAACGCGTGACTGGGCCTGCGGCAACGATGCTGCAGCTCGTCGGCCCGACCATTTACCGCCTGGGAGGCCGGGCATGATCCGCGTCCTGATCGTCGACGATTCCCCCACCATGCGCGCGCTGATCGCCGAATTGCTGCGGCGGGAGAGCGACATGTCCGTCATCGGCAGCGCGGCAGACGCGATGGAAGCGCGCGCCATGATCCGCGAGCTCCAGCCCGATGTGGTGACGCTCGACATCGAAATGCCGGGGATGAGCGGGCTCGACTTTCTCGACAAGCTGATGCGCCTGCGGCCGACGCCGGTGATCGTGGTGTCGGGGCTGACGCGCAATGGCGCCGAGACGACGGCGCGCGCGCTCGAAATCGGCGCGGTCGATTGCTACGCCAAGCCCGATGGCCGCGCCGGCGATATCTTGCGCAATGACGGCGGCCAGCTTGCCGAGTTGATCCGCGTGGCGGCGCAGGCGCAGGTAC
>JBOFDB010000376.1:0-2085 GCA_051646545.1 Sphingomonas sp. | reverse complement strand
GAACGCGTGGAGCGGCGCGCCCGCATCCTTGATCATTTCCGTCGCGCCGATCTTGCCCTGGGCATAGGGCTCGATCGCGGTCTTGTTCATCTGGTCGAGCGTCGGCGCCATCACAAAGAACGACAAGAGCAGCGACAGGCCGATCAGCACCTGGTTGGGCGGGGTCTGTTGCAGGCCCAGCGCCTGGCGGAGCAGCGCCAGCACGATGACGATGCGGGTAAAGCTGGTCATCATCAACAGGATGCCGGGCAGAACCGACAACAGCCCCATGATGATGAGGATCTGGAGAGAGAGCGCGAGCGGCGCCTTGCCGCCGCCCAGATCCCCCAGCGCACGATCAACCGCATCACCCACCGCCGGTGCTGCGGGCGCGGGAACGGCGGGCGCTGTCTGCGCAAAGGCCGGCATCGCAACCAGCAGCGCAAATAACAGCGCGAGCAGCACCAGCACGATTTTGGCAGCCCGCCCGGCCTTGTTGGGCGCAGGCGCGGTGCGGAACAGGCTGGGGCCGGAGCCGTGGCGGCGGATCGTGGCGGGCATCATGCGTCGACCTTGTCGATCAGCGTCACGCCATTGCGGCTGACCGCGACAAGCAGCTTGCGGCCCTGAAATTCCAATACGGCCAGGCGGCTGCCGGTGGAGACCATCATCGTCTCTTTCACTTGCAGCATGCGGTCGGCCGGTGCGCCGGGCAGGCGACTTTCCAGGCGGCGCCAGAGATAAAGGCACCCGATCATCAGGCCGCAGACCAGCGGCAGCATGATGATGAGCTTGATGATATATTCGGTCACTGGCGGCCCGCCCGCTTTTCGGGGCTGACCAGTTCGGTCATGCGCACGCCGAAGCGATCGCCCACCGTCACCACTTCGCCGCGACCGATCAGCGTGCCGTTGACCAGCACGTCGAGCAATTCATTGGCCTGGCGATCAAGTTCGATCACGCTCGCCTCGCCCAGCGCCAGCAGCTCGCGCAAGGTCAGCGACGTCGATCCAATCTCGACCGTCAGCTTGACGTCCACGTCTTGCAGCAGGCGAAAATTCGCCGCCAATGCCCCGTCGACGGGGAACGCGCCGGTCATGTCGTTCATCGGTAATCCTCCTCGAATTTCCGGTCGATGCTGTTGAGCTTCACCGCCGCTCGACCATTGGACGTGCCGACGGTGCCGACGCCGAGCCGGTCGCGACCGACCATCACCGGCACATCATCGCCAAAGTTGATCGGAATGACGTCGCCTTCCTTCAGCCCCATCAGCTGGGCGAGCGACATTTCGGGCTCGGCCAGCACCGAACGGACGTGGAATTTCACCCCCATCACCGATCGGGTCAGGCCGTTGCGCCAGCTGGGATCAGGCTCGGTGCCGCGGCCAAGCACCTTGCCCGTCAATGACGGGGCATAGGGCTTCAGCGCCGACACGGGATAGGCGATATCGAAATGCGCGGAGGCGCGGCCGGCAATGGCAATGCCAAAGCGGGTAATGACCAGCGCGTCGTCATTGTCGATGTCGCTGATCAGCGCGGCCGACGATTCGACATGGCCCGGCTGAAAATCGACGCGCGCCAGCGGCTCCCATGCCGATTTGAGCGGACCGGCAAGCATATTGCCCAGCCGCTTCACCATCGCTTCGGCAGCGGGCGAGAATTCAGTGGGCAATTTGGCGGGCGCCTCGCCGGGGCCGCCAAAGAACAGGTCGAGTATTTCGAGCACGAACCGGCCGTCGAGCACCACCAGCGCCTGGCCCGATGTCGGCCGCATCATGACGGGCAGCCAGGCGGTCAGCTGATCGCCGCGCTCCATCCGATAGTCTGAGAAACGCTGCACCTCGAGCGGATCGGTCCAGACGCGCACCTCGCGACGGACAAAGGGCTCAAACACCCCGCGCAATTGCCGCGAGAGCAGCGCGCAGAGATGCTGCAGCGTATGGAGGTCGCCAAAGGGATTGAGGTTCGCGGTGCCGAACACCGCGCTATGCGTCACCACCGGCCCGGCCCGCTCACGCGAGCGCCGATCGGTGGTGTCCGTCTCTGAATCCCCGTTAACCATGCCCGTTCACTGAACAACGAAATTGGTAAAGTAGACGTTACTAAT
>JBOFDB010000529.1:0-1842 GCA_051646545.1 Sphingomonas sp. | reverse complement strand
CTGATCAAGAGCGAGGCGGCGCCGGGCGGGGTCAGCGAGCTGGCCGTGCCGCCGGTCGCGCCCGCCATCGCCAATGCGCTGCAGGCCGCCGAAGGCTTCCGACTGCGCCAATTGCCGCTGACGGTGGGCAAATGACGCTGCCTGCCGATCACCCGCCGGTAAAGCCGCCCCGTATCGGCGTGCTGCTCGTCAACCTGGGCACGCCGGATGGGCCCGATATCGCCTCGGTAAAGCGCTATCTGGCGGAATTCCTGTCCGATCCGCGCGTCGTGGAAATTCCCGCGCTGCTCTGGCAGCCGATTTTGCGCGGCATCATCCTCAATACCCGCCCGCGCAAATCAGCCGAAGCCTATCAGCAAGTGTGGCAGCCCGAAGGCTCGCCGCTTGCGGTCATCACCAAGGCGCAGGCGACGGCGCTGGAGGGCGCCTTCGGCCCCGACGTGACCGTCGATTGGGCCATGCGATATGGCAAGCCCAGCATTCGCGAGCGGCTGGAGGCGATGCGCGCGGCGGGCGTTGATCGGCTGCTCGTCGCGCCGCTCTATCCGCAATATTGCGCGGCAACGACGGCGACGGTCAATGATCTGGTCTTTGACACGCTGAAACGCTGGCGCTGGCAGCCTGCCTTGCGCACGCTTGCCCCCTATTATGACGCGCCCGAGCATATCGCGGCCTTGGCAACATCGGTGCAGGCTGATCTTGCCGCGCTCGATTTCGAGCCGCAGGCGCTGGTGACGAGCTTTCACGGCATGCCCGCGCGCACCCTGCTGCTCGGCGATCCTTATCACTGCCAGTGCCAGAAAACGGCGCGGCTGCTGGGCGAGGCGCTGGGCCGCGACGTGGTGGTGACGTTCCAATCGCGCTTTGGCCGCGCCAAATGGCTCGAACCCGCGACCGACGAGACGCTGGAGGCGTTGCCGAGCCGGGGCATCACCCGCATCGCCGTTGTCGCGCCCGGCTTTGCGGCCGATTGCCTGGAAACGCTCGAGGAACTCGCCATTCGCGGGCGTGAAAGCTTTGTCGAGGCGGGGGGCACGCACTTTGCCTATCTGCCCTGCCTCAATGCCAGCGATACCGGAATCGTGATGTTGCGTGCTTTACTTGCGCGTGAGCTTGCGGGCTGGCGCGCCGCGCCCTAGCGTCATCGGCAAAACAGCCATGGAGAGGGCAGACATGACTCGCGTTGCAATCGTGACCGGCGGCACCAGGGGCATTGGCGAGGCGATCAGCGTGGCGTTGAAGGACGCCGGCATACACGTCGCCGCCAATTATGCCGGCAATGACGAACGCGCCCGCGCCTTTACCGAGCGCACCGGCATCCAGGCATTCAAATGGGACGTCGCCGATTTCGACGCCTGCCAGGAAGGCGTCAACAGCGTTGAAGCCGCGCTGGGCTGCGTTGATATCGTCATCAACAATGCCGGCATCACCCGCGACGGCACCTTGCTCAAAATGACCTATCACATGTGGAAGGAAGTCATCGACACCAATTTGGGTGGCTGCTTCAACATGGCGAAGGCCACTTTTCCCGGCATGCGCGAGCGCAAATGGGGCCGCATCGTCAATATCGGGTCGATCAACGGCCAGGCGGGGCAATATGGCCAGGTCAATTATGCCGCCGCCAAATCGGGCATTCACGGCTTTACGAAGGCGCTGGCGCAGGAAGGCGCGAAATTTGGTGTGACCGTCAATGCGCTTGCACCCGGCTATATCGACACCGACATGGTAGCGGCCGTGCCGGCCGACGTGCTTTCAAAAATCGTCGCGCGCGTGCCTGTCGGGCGGCTCGGGCAGGCGGAAGAGATTGCACGTGGCGTTTCTTTCCTTGTGGGTGAAAGCTCT
>JBOFDB010000045.1:0-1601 GCA_051646545.1 Sphingomonas sp. | reverse complement strand
ACCACGCATCTGACGCCGGCGCCCAATGTGGCGAGCGTCAAAACCTCGCTCACCATCCGCACGGCCAAGGCAGTGCCGGGCATTCCGGTTGCGGGCGACGGGTAACGGTCAATAAAAAAGGGGGCCGCAAAGCCCCCTTTTTCATCCAATGTGCGTCGACTCACCCCGCCGTGGTGGCAGGTGCCGCTGACTGGCTGTCGAGCCAGGTCAGCCAGAAGGACGCGATTTCCTTGCGCGGGCTGGTGGTGATCGAGCTCAGCGCCGTCTTCGCCCCGGCCTTGTCGCCACCGCGCGCGAGCGCGATGCCAAGGTGCAGCGTCACTTCATCATTGGTGAGATAGTGGCGCTTGGTCGCTGCGCCGGTCGGCTGCTCGAACGGCTTGCTCAGCGCCAGACGATAATATTCCGCTGCCTTGGTATAATCACCGCGACCCAGATAGCTGTCGCCCACCTGCGACGCGAGATCCCCCGTCTTGGCGGCGCGCGCAGCGGCTTCCTGGGTGGTCAGCGGCTTTTCCAGCCCCTGCCCCGTCGTCGATGATCCCTTCAGCATCTTGGCAAGCTGATTGCCTGCGGGCAGCTTGCCGTTCTTGGTGCCCTCATCGATGACCGACAAGGTCTCGCCATAAAGACCGAGATCGTCGGTTGCCTGGGCATATTCGTTATAATCATTTTCATCGGCAAGCGCGTTGGCGGCGCGCAGCAGGCGCAGCAGGTCGACGCGCTCGCGCGTATCGAGCTTGCCCGTCGCGGTAACGCTGCTGGCGTAAACCGCAATCGCCGCGCGCCAGTTGACCGGCGTCGGGTAAGCGCGGACGAGCTTTTGCGACCAGGCATTCGCCTGAATGTTGTTCTTCGCCTTCAAATATTTGGAGAAGATATAGCGGTACCATGTTTCGGGCACAGGCTGGCCAGCGGCGCTGTGCGCGTCGATCTGTTTTTGCAGTTCGGCTGCGGCCCCATCGATGTCGCCCGATTCGGCCTTCGACTTCATGATCAGCAAGCCGATATCGGGATTGGTGCTGCCCGCGTCGCGCGCCCGCGCAAAATCGGCGGCGGCGTCGGCATATTTCTGGCCTTCATAATACATGTTGCCGCGAAATTCGAGGTATTTGGCCTTGTCGGCCGCCGCCGTGCGCGGGCTGTCGATCAGCTTGTTGATCGCGGGGATCAGCACAGCCTGGCCCGCCACAAATTTGGCCGAGTCGCCGCCCGACGCCACCTTCAGCTTGGCTTGTTCAAGCCCAAGGTGAAGCTGGGCCGAGATATAATTGTCGTCATCGGTCTTGGCCTGCGCATCGGCCGCGGTCAGCGCGGCTTCGCCCCCGGCAAGATCATTCGCCTTGATCTTGTTTTGGGCATCAAGCGCGGCCTTTTGAAACGCCGGGGTCAGCTTCAGCGGCGCCTGCTGGCCAGTGGCGGCGGCGTCCTTCTTGTCGTCCTTCTTGGCGACGGCGGGCGACGCGATCATCAGGCCAGCTGCGCCCGTCATCAGCGCCGCGATCAGGGCGGCTCGGTTATGCTTGGTCATAGCGTCGATCTCTCCTTGGAAACGGGTGTCCCCGCCTTGCCGCCGCCATAACCGGGGCGATAAGGCGGTT
>JBOFDB010000556.1:0-3221 GCA_051646545.1 Sphingomonas sp. | reverse complement strand
GAGCCGACGCCGGTGCTGCTGACGCGCGAGGCCACGCTTGATGACCCCAGCGACTGGCGGCTCGACGCCTATTTCGCTGAAAAGCCGGGCAAGGCGGTGGTCGCCGCCGTCCGCGCGCTGGTGCCGAGCGCGCGCAACGCTGACCCGGTGATTGAAAAGATCGCGGACGAGGATTGGGTGACGCTGAGCCAGGCGGGGCTCGAACCCGTACGCGCGGGCCGGTTTTTCGTTCATACGGCGGCTTATACGGGGGGCATGCCCCCGGGCCTGCGCGCCTTCCGCATCGAAGCGAGCCGCGCTTTTGGCACCGGGCATCATGAGACGACGACGGGTTGCCTCCAAATGCTCGACGCGATGAAACGCGCCGGCACGCGGGTCGACAATCTGATCGATATCGGTACGGGCACGGGGCTGCTCGCTTTTGCCGCGCTCCACCTCTGGCCGCGCGCTTATGCGACCGCGACCGATATCGACCCCGTTTCGATCGAGGTAACGGCGGAGAATGCCGCGATCAACGGCGTGCCGCTCGGCCAGCGCCAGGGCCGCGTCGCGCTGACGGTGGCGGATGGCACACAGGATGCGATGGTTCAGCGCCGCGCGCCTTATGACCTCGTCATCGCCAATATCCTGGCCGGCCCGCTGATCGAGCTCGCCCCCGACATCGCCGCCATTGCCGCGCCGGGCGCGCAGCTGGTGCTGGCAGGGTTGCTGACGACGCAGGCGGCGGCGGTGGCACGGGCCTATCGACGACAGGGATTCAGGGTCGCCGGGCGGATCGTCCTGGGCGACTGGACGATTTTGCGGCTGAGGGTGCGGGGGATGATCGGCTGAGGACGTCGCTCGCAAGACCAGCCCCCAGCCCCTCCCTTTGAGGGAGGGGAGCGCACAGCCTCCACTAAAAGCCCCTCCCTCGAAGGGATGGAAGAACGCAGCCTCCACCAAAAGCCCCTCCCTGGAAGGGAGGGGTTGGGGTGGGTCGTTGAAGAGGCCAGCCGACGCCCTACCCCAGCACCGCCGCGCCACCCTTGGCCAGCGCATAGTCCTGAGTTCCCCGCGTGATCACTTCATCCTCCGGCAGAATCGTCGCGATCGGAATATGGGGTTGCGCCAATATCTCCGCGTAAAGCGGCGCGAAGTCGGTCTCCACCGTCACCCGCAGCAATTCGTCGAAGCTCGGGATGACAAAGTAATTCTGCTGGAAATCGTCGATGCGATATTCGGTCCGCATCACGCGCTTCAAATCGAAGCCAAGGCGGTTGGGGCTAGGATCGTCGAGCGCGAAGACGCTTTCCGCCGCTGACGAGACAATGCCCGAGCCATAGATGCGCAAGCCATCCGGCTCGGCGATCAGCCCGAATTCGACCGTGTACCAGTAAAGCCGCGACAATTGCTTCAGCGCGCCCAGGCCCAGCGCTCGTTGCCCACCCCGGCCATAAGCCGCCATGTAATCAGCAAAGACGGGGTCGGCGAGCATCGGCACATGGCCGAACACGTCGTGAAAAACGTCGGGCTCCTGCAGATAATCGAGCTGGTCGGCCCGCCGGATGAAATTGCCCGCGACAAAGCGGCGATTGGCGAGGTGATCGAAAAACACATCATCGGGCACCAGCCCCGGCACCGCGACGACTTGCCAGCCGGTCAGCGTCATCAGCCGATCGGACAATTCGGCAAAGTCGGGAATGCCGGGCTTGGACAGCTTGAGCACATCGAGCCCGCGAAGATAGGCGTCCGACGCGCGACCGGGCAGCAGCCGGGCTTGCCGCGCGAACAGCGTATCCCAAATCGCATGTTCCTCGGCAGTATAATGCGCCCAATCCTGCGGCACCGTCCAGTCAGCGGCAGCGCCTGCCGGAACCAGAGTCGAGATGGCGGTTGCGTCAGTCATGATTTGGCGTTTAGCACAGCGGCGTCGCCACGCGAACCCGGGGCGAAGCAACGCCGCGACGCTGCAAGGGCGGGCAAGGCCCACGCGCCGACGCGTTATTGAGGGGGGAGAGACTGCGCCATGGCCCGCCGATCACCCCCGCCCGAAATCGTCATCATCGGCGCCGGCTTCGGCGGATTGGCCGTGGCACGCGGGCTGAAGGACGCGCCCGTCCGCGTGACGATGATCGATCGCCAGAACCACCATTTGTTTCAGCCCCTCCTTTATCAGGTGGCGACCGCCGCGCTGTCGCCCGCCGACATTGCCGCCCCCATCCGCGCGGTCGTCCGCGGCCACCACAATACCCGCGTGCTGCTCGATACCGTGACCGGGATCGACAAGGCGGCGCGCAAGGTCGCGCTGGCGAGCGGGGGGACGGTCGACTATGACATGGTCGTCATCGCGACGGGTGCGCGGCACAGCTATTTCGGCCGCGACGATTGGGAAGCGGCAGCGCCGGGCATCAAGACGATCGACGATGCCATCCGCGTCCGCGCCCGCTTGCTGATCGCGATGGAACGCGCCGAAACCGAACGCCAGCAAAACCCCGATACGCGCGCCCAAACCCTCAACTTCGTCGTGATCGGCGGCGGGCCGACCGGGGTTGAAATGGCGGGCGCGATCGCCGAGCTGACGCGGCACAGCGCCGGTCTCGACTTCACGCATATTTCACCCGAATGCATCCGCGTGATCTTGATCGAGGCAGGGGAGCGCGTGCTGGCCAGTTTTCCGCCCGATTTATCTGCGCATGCCGAGCGCGCCCTGACCGAGCTTGGGGTCGAGCTGCGGCTTGGTGCGCGGGTGACCGACATTCGCGATGGCACTGTGATGATCGGCGACGAGGCGCTTTCCGCCGCCGCGATCATCTGGGGCGCGGGTGTGCGGGCGTCGCCCGCGGCCGAATGGCTGGCGGCGGCGTCGGATCGCGCTGGCCGCGTGCTGGTCGATCCGCAAATGGCGCTTCCCGGCCATCCCGAAATTTTCGTGATCGGCGATACCGCGTCGGTGGCGGGACGCGATGGCAAGCCTGTGCCCGGCGTTGCGCCCGCCGCCAAGCAACAGGGCCAGTTCGTCGCGCGGCGAATCGCCCGGCTGGCGCGCGGCGGCAAGCCACGCCAGCGATTTCGCTATCGCAATTACGGCAATCTCGCCACGATCGGGCGCAAGCGCGCCGTTGCCGATATCGGCCGCATCCGCCTGCATGGCTTTCTGGCGTGGCTGATCTGGTCAACCGCGCATATTTTCTACCTCACCGATTTTCGCGCCCGGCTGATCGTGGGCGCGCAATGGGCGTGGA
>JBOFDB010000035.1:0-1055 GCA_051646545.1 Sphingomonas sp. | reverse complement strand
ATATCAGATCGAGCTGATCGCGTCCGAGAACATCGTTTCGAAAGCGGTGCTGGAGGCGCAGGGGTCAGTCTTCACGAACAAATATGCCGAAGGCTATCCCGGGCGGCGCTATTATCAGGGCTGCGCGCCGTCGGACGCGGTTGAGACGCTGGCGATCGAGCGGGCGAAGGCGCTGTTCGACTGCGGCTTTGCCAATGTGCAGCCACATTCGGGCGCGCAGGCCAATGGCGCAGTGATGCTGGCGCTGACCAAGCCGGGCGCGACGATCCTGGGCATGAGCCTGGATGCGGGCGGGCATCTGACGCACGGTGCCAAGGCGGCGCAGTCGGGCAAGTGGTTTAACGCCATCCAATATGGCGTGCGCGAAGATGACCATCTGATCGATTTTGATCAGGTGGAAGCATTGGCGCGCGAGCACCGGCCGCAGCTGATTATCGCGGGCGGCAGCGCTTATCCGCGCATCATCGATTTCGCCCGCTTCCGCGCGATTGCCGATGATGTCGGCGCGCTGTTGATGGTCGACATGGCGCATTTTGCTGGCCTGGTCGCCGGCGGTGCGCACCCCAGCCCGCTGCCCCACGCGCATGTTGTCACCACGACGACGCACAAGACGCTGCGTGGCCCGCGCGGCGGCATGATCCTGACCAATGATGAAGCGATTGCCAAGCGGATCAACTCGGCGGTGTTTCCGGGCCTCCAAGGCGGGCCGCTGATGCATGTGATCGCGGCGAAGGCGGTCGCGTTTGGCGAGGCGCTGCGCCCTGAATTCCGCGACTATGCCCGCGCGACCATAGCCAATGCACAGGCGCTGGCGAACCGGCTGAAGGCGCGCGGCAGCAATCTGGTCGCGGGCGGCACTGACACGCATCTGGCGCTGGTCGACCTGACCCCGCTGGGCGTCACCGGGCGAGATGCGGATGAGGCGCTGGAGCGCGCCGCGATCACCTGCAACAAGAATGGCATTCCCAACGACCCACTGCCGCCCATGAAGACCAGCGGTATCCGTGTTGGTTCGCCCGCCGGTACGACGCGTGGGTTCGGCATCGCCGAATTTG
>JBOFDB010000269.1:0-3807 GCA_051646545.1 Sphingomonas sp. | reverse complement strand
GATTTCAAAATTCACGCAACCGAAGGCAAGGCGCGGACTGGTGCGATCCAAATGCGGCGCGGCGAGATTCGCACGCCGGCCTTCATGCCAGTAGGCACTGCGGCTACCGTGAAGGCGATGCGTCCGGCAGAGGTGCGTGCGACCGGCGCGGACATCATTCTTGGCAACACCTATCACCTGATGCTGCGCCCCACCGCCGAGCGGATCGATCGGCTGGGCGGGCTGCACGGCTTTATGCAATGGGACCGGCCGATCCTGACCGATAGCGGCGGCTATCAGGTGATGAGCCTCGCTGAGCTTACCACGCGTGACGAACAGGGCGTGGCCTTCAAAAGCCATCTCGATGGATCGCGCCATTTGCTCAGCCCTGAACGCTCGATCGAAATCCAGCGGCTGCTCGGTTCCAACATCGTCATGGCCTTTGACGAGCTGGTGCCGACCACTGCCGACCGCGATGCCCGCGCCGCCGCGATGGAACGGTCGATGCGCTGGGCACGCCGCAGCCGCACGGCGTTTGACAGCGGCGGCGACCATGCCAGCCACAACGCCATTTTCGGCATCCAGCAAGGTGCGCTTGACCAGGATTTGCGGCACGCCTCTGCCCAGGCGCTGATCGATATCGGGTTTGACGGTTATGCTGTTGGCGGCCTGGCGGTGGGTGAGGGGCAGGAAGCAATGTTCGGCTGCCTCGATTATGCGCCGGGGCAGCTTCCCGTTGACCGCCCCCGCTATCTGATGGGCGTGGGCAAACCCGATGACATTGTCGGCGCGGTTGAGCGCGGGATCGACATGTTCGATTGCGTGCTGCCCACCCGCAGCGGCCGCACCGGCCAGGCCTTTACCGCGCACGGGCCGATCAATATCCGCAATGCCCGCTTCGCCGAAGACACCAATCCGCTCGATTCGGCCTGCCCCTGCCCGGTCTGTGCCCGCTTCAGCCGCGCCTATCTCCACCATCTGGTGCGTGCAGGCGAGATATTGGGTGCTATGTTAATGACCGAGCATAACCTTTGGTTCTACCAGACGTTAATGGCGGGGCTACGCTCGGCGATTGGCGAGCGGCGCCTGCCCGGTTTTGCCAGCGCCTTTCGCGCGGCGTATCTGGGCGGTGAGGATTGAGGAGCAAGGCCAGTGTCTGATGACGAACCCGAAATGAACGAAATCGCCGAGGCAGCGCACCACGCCAAGCGAGTGCGCGAAGCGGGCGAAGCCGCGGCGGCGGAACGCGCCGTCAATGGCGGCAAGAACAACTGGCCGCTGGTTTCGATCGGTATTGGCCTGGGCGTGGGATCGGCGGCGCTGGCGGCGGCATTGCTCTATCGCCGACGCGGCAAGGATTGATCGGCGCTGGGGCAGGCGCGCGACGGCGAACGGCCCGAGCCTGTCCTACCCGGAATAGCCGTGCGATAATCCGCGCGCTCTTTCTCAGCAGCGGCGGATGAACAGGCGAGGCGGGCCGCAGGGCGATCCCGCAAATCGCCTCGTCACTGCGAACATTAGGGAACATTCGCGGGAAACGCCAATAGCGCAGGCGTGCCGCCACGCGTGCAACCGCTTGACAAGATTAACACACGCGCGCCACCTTGGCGGCTCCTCACTACCCTCCCCGGAGCTTGCCGCCATGCGCCTTTACCGTGCCGCCCTGTTGCTGAGTGCCGCCGCCCTGCCGCTCGTCCCCGCACAGGCCGCGCCGCGCAAGCCCGCGCCAAAGCCTGCGCCGGCGCTCGCGACGATGCCGACACCCACCCTGCCCGCGCCGATAGCCTATACCACCCGCACGCTGGCAAACGGGCTGCGCGTTTACGCCATTCGCGACACTTCAACCGCCAATGTCTCGGTTCAGGTCTGGTATGATGTCGGCGGGAAGAACGACCCCAAGGGCCGCTCGGGCTTTGCGCATATGTTTGAGCATCTCATGTTCAAAGCCACGCGCGATCTGCCGGCGGAGTCTTTTGATCGGCTGACCGAGGATGTCGGCGGCTATAACAATGCCTCGACCAATCCCGATTACACCAATTATTACGAGGTTATCCCCGCCAATCACCTTGAACGGCTGCTGTTTGCCGAGGCCGAACGCATGTCGAGCCTGGTCGTCGACCCCAAGGATTTCGCCTCCGAACGCGATGTCGTGAAGGAGGAATTGCGGCTGCGCGTTCTTGCTCAGCCTTATGGCAAGCTGTTCTACCTTTATTTCCCCGAAGTTTCTTATAGCCGCCATCCCTATGGCCGCCCAGTGATTGGCAGCATCGCCGATCTGGAAGCCGCGTCGATCGATGATGTGCGCGCTTTCCACGCCACTTATTATCGGCCCGACAATGCCGTGCTGGTGGTGGCGGGCAATTTCGATCCCGCCCAGCTTGACCAATGGGTCGACAAATATTTCGCGCCGATCCAGCGCCCCGGCCGGCCCATCCCGCGCGTGACGGTCGCGGAGCCGCAGCGCACCGCGCCGACGACGCACACCGTGTATGAAACCAATACACCGCTGCCCGCGGTGATGATCAGCTATCCCATTCCCGCCGATCGCGACCCCGATAACGCGCCGCTTACCGTGCTCAACGCCATCCTGTCGCAGGGCGACAGCAGCCGGCTCTATCAGTCGCTCGTCTATCGCCAGCAGCTTGCCCAGAGCGTCGGCACCTTCCTCGACAGCAAGCAGGGCACGGGCGCGATCGGGATTTACGCCATTCTGGCGGGCGGCAAGACGGTGGCGGCAGGCGAAGCGGCGCTGCGCGCCGAAATCGCCCGGCTGCGCAGCACCCCGGTAACGGCCGAAGAACTCAATTGCGCCAAGAACCAGATCCTGACGACGACGCTGCGCCAGCGCGAAACCGCCGATGGCAAGGCCAGCGCGATTGCCAGCGCGGTCATCATCGATGGCGACGCCGCCGCCGCCGATCGCCAGCTTGCCGAGATTGCGCGGGTAACCGCAACCGATGTCGAGCGGGTCGCTGCCCGCTATTTGGCCGATAGCGTCGCGGCAACGGTGCGCTATCTGCCCGCCGCGACCGAAGCCGATACCGCAAAGGGCGACAAGATCGCCCTGGCGCCGACCGTCGAGATCGCCGATCTGACGCCGCCCGCCAACATCCCGGTGGTAACGCCCGCAACCGACGCCGAACGCGTGCCGCTGCCCAAGCCCGGCCCGGCGGTGTCGCCCAACATCCCGACGCCGCAGACCATGACGCTCGGCAATGGCCTGAAGCTGGTGGTGGTGGAAAAGCACGATCTGCCACTCGTCGCCGCGACGGTGCTGGCACCTGCGGGCGCCGCGAGCGACCCCGTCGGCAGCGCGGGCCTCACCAAGCTGACCGCGAGCCTGCTGACCAAGGGCACCGCCACCCGATCAGCCACCTCGATTGCCCGCGACATTGAGAATCTGGGCGGATCGATCAGCAGCGAAGCTGGCTGGGATTCGAGCTTTGCCGCCGTCGATGTCAAATCCGACCAGATCGACAAGGCACTCTCGATTCTGGCCGATGTCGCTCAGCACCCCGCCTTTGCGCAGGACGAAATCGACCGGGAACGGACCCAAACGATCGACGGCTTCGAAGTCGAGCTGAAAAACCCGGCGGCGCTGGCCCCGTTGGTGGCCGGGCGCGCGGTGTTTGGCGATGCGCCTTATGGTCATGTCGCATCGGGCACGCCCAAATCGCTGAAAGGCCTGACGCGCGACGCGATCGTGGCGCAATATCGGCGGGCCTGGCAACCCGTCCAGACGACCTTGGTGGTGGCGGGCGATATCACGCTCGCCAAGGCAAAGGCGCTGGCGGAGGCGAATTTCGGCGGCTGGCAGAGCGCCGCCGT
>JBOFDB010000351.1:0-3254 GCA_051646545.1 Sphingomonas sp. | reverse complement strand
ACGACAGCGAGCAGATGTAAAAGCCCTGGATCTGCGCCGCGATCACCGCCTTTTCGATGCGGCGGCGGACGAGATACAAGTCCTTCTCAAACTCGTCCGCCGTCATTGCCTCAGGCTTCGGCCCGGCGATCATGATCTGCTCAATCTCGGGCCGCGTCGCCTGCGCTTTCTGGCCGATTACCGAGACATCGACCGGCACCTGCCGCCAGCCATAGATGGTGTAGCCCGCCTCAATGATGACGCTCTCGACGATGGTGCGGCACGTTTCCTGCGCGCCAAGATCGGTGCGCGGTAGGAACACCATGCCGACGCCGAGCCGGTTGGGCAGCGGGCGGTGGCCGGAAAGCTGGATCGCTTCTTCAAAGAACTTGACCGGCAAGTCGATGTGTAGCCCCGCGCCATCCCCCGTCTTGCCATCGGCATCGACCGCGCCGCGGTGCCACACCGCTTTCAGCGCATCGATCGCGGACTGCACGACCCGGCGCGATGCCTTGCCATCGGTCGCGGCGACGAGGCCGACGCCGCACGCATCGGATTCGAATTCCGGGCGGTACATGCCATACGTGGCGAGGTGAGTGTGGGGGTCAGCTATGGTCATGGGGTACGTCGGCGCGGGCAATCGCGGCTTTAATATCAACCTGTAGTTGCTCAAGATCTTGGGACGCTTGCCGTTGCGATCGCTCAACCGCCTTGCGCATCCAGGCGCTTACGTCGGGGTCATTGAACAATGCGGTTGACCGCGTAGCAAATTTTTGTCCGGCTTCTGTCCCCAGGAAAGACTTGATTTGGATCAATTCTTCCACACTGAATGTACGCGCATAGGCATTGGCATAAGCGAGAAGTAAGTCACCCTGGTACTGCTTGAGATCGGCAAGAGCGTTGTCGCGTGAATGCCGAAGAAACTTTCCAAAAATATCTCGAACTTCCGGGTATTTGGTAAACAACTCATCCAGATCGAGCGCCTTCGTTTGACCTGCGACGATGTTGCCCATCATCGCATCGATAATATTTTGAAACATGGCGTCGCGTCGGTCGGGCGGCAATACGAGATCAACGATATCGCGAGCGACCGCCAGCTTGGCTGGGTCAGGGGTTGATTGCGCTTGCGGCGCCTGCGCTGCTGTGTCCGCCACGGGCGACATCAGGGTTGCCATCAAGGTAATGATCACGCCGCCTTCCTTCCCTCGCCAGCCTTTGCCTTCAGATAACCCTGCATCCGCTCCGCCACGTCGCGGCCGTCGCGGATCGCCCACACCACCAGGCTGGCGCCGCGGACGATGTCGCCAGCCGCGAAGACGCCGTCGAGGCTGGTCATCATCGTTGCCATATTGACCATCACCGTGCCCCAGCGTGACACGCCGAGTGCTGGCTCCCCAAACAGGCGCGGCAAATCCTCGGGATCGAAGCCCAATGCCTTGATGACGAGATCGGCGGGGATGGCGAACTCGCCACCTGGCTCGGGCTCCGGCGCCCGGCGGCCACCGGCATCGGGCGCGCCGAGCCGCATCCGCTGCGCGCGCACCGCCGTTAGCCGGTCGCTCGCCTCGAAGGCTTGCGGTGCGGAAAGCCAGACGAACTCGACGCCCTCCTCTTCGGCATTGGCTACTTCGCGCTGGCTGCCCGGCATGTTGGCGCGATCGCGTCGATACAGGCATTTGACCGATTTGGCGCCCTGGCGGACGGCGGTGCGGACGCAATCCATCGCGGTGTCGCCGCCGCCGATGACGACGACATGCTTGCCTTGCGCATTGAGCGCGCCCGAGTCGAACTCGGGCACCGCATCGCCAAAGCCCTTGCGGTTGGACGCAATGAGGTAATCAAGCGCGGCGACCACGCCCTCACTGCCGACACCCGGCGCCTTGATCTCGCGGGCTTTGTAGACGCCCGTCGCGATGAGCAGGGCGTCGTGGCGGGCGCGAAGCGTCTCGAAGGGGAGCGCCGCGCTGCCGACATCGGCGTCGCAATGGAAATGGATGCCGCCCGCCGCCAGCCGATCGATCCGGCGCATCACCACCGGCTTTTCAAGCTTGAAGCCGGGAATGCCATAGGTGAGCAGCCCGCCCGGCCGGTCATGCCGGTCATAGACATGCACCTCATGCCCGGCCGCGCGCAGATATTCGGCCGCCGTCAGCCCGGCGGGGCCAGCGCCAATGATCCCCACCGATTGCCCGGTCGGTCGGCCCGGCACCAGCGGCTCGACCCAGCCATTATCCCATGCGGTGTCGGTAATGAATTTCTCGACCGAGCCAATCGTCACCGCGCCGTGCCCGGAAAATTCGATGACGCAATTGCCCTCGCACAGCCGGTCCTGCGGGCAGATGCGGCCACAGATTTCGGGCATGGTCGAGGTGGCGTTGGAGAGCTCATAGGCCTCGCGCAACCGGCCTTCCGCCGTCAGTCGCAGCCAGTCGGGGATATGGTTGCCGAGCGGGCAATGCACCGAGCAATAGGGCACGCCGCATTGCGAGCAGCGCGCCGCCTGAGCCGCGCTATCGGACGGCGCATAGCGATCGGCGATCTCGCGGAAATCCTCGGCGCGCAATTCGGGCGCGCGTTTGGCGGGATAGGCCTGCCCACGCTCGACAAATTGCAGCATGCGCTCCTGCGCCATCAAATGCCCCTATCGATCAGATCGGGGGCAATATAACGGCGTCAGCAACCCGAGTCTATGCAATTTCACGCCAATAGGACAGCATATATTCCCTATATACCGTCACGCCGTATCAAATTTCTGGGGCCGCGCGCCTCCCCGCCTGCTCTCCGCTCCAATAATGGACCGTTTCGGCCTCTTTATGCATGGATGCCTGCATAGAACAGACCGAGCGCCAATCCACCCGCCAGGATGCGATACCAGGCGCAAGGCGCAAAGCCGTGCCGCGTCACCACGCCGATGAACCAGCGCACCACCACCAGCGCGACGAGGAACGACACCACAAAGCCGATCGCAATCGCCTGAACATGCGCGCCGCCCAGCTCATGGCGGGCTTTCCACAAGGCCAGGGTCGTCGCGCCCAGCATGGTCGGGATGGCGAGGAAAAAGCTGTATTCCGCCGCCGTCTTCTGCTCGATGCCCAGCGCGCGCGCGCCCATGATCGTGGCGCCCGACCGGCTGACCCCGGGGATCATCGACAGGCATTGGACCAGCCCGATGCCGAGCGCGGTTCGCCAGCCGATATTTTCCACGCCCTGCGTCCGCGCCGGCGGCGCGATGCGTTCGATCAGCAGGATCAGCAGGCCGCCGACCAGCAGCGCCA
>JBOFDB010000016.1:0-6560 GCA_051646545.1 Sphingomonas sp. | reverse complement strand
ACCACGGCGGCGCTGGACGATCTGGTCCGCGATTTCATTCTGGCGGCCGGCGCGGTGCCCGCGACGGTGGGCTATCGTGGCTATGAACATAGCTGCTGCATCTCGATCAACCATGTCGTTTGCCACGGCATTCCTGGCGACAAGGCGCTGAAGGACGGCGATATCGTCAATATCGACGTGACGCCGCTGCTCAATGGCTGGCACGGCGATTCAAGCCGCATGTTTCTGGTCGGCGACGTAGCGATCAAAGCCAAGCGGTTGGTCGAGGTCACGTATGAAGCGATGATGCTGGGCATCGAGAAGGCGCGGCCCGGCAACACGATGGGCGATGTCGCCCATGCCATCCAAAGCTTTGCCGAGCGCCATCGTTATGGCGTGGTGCGCGATTTTTGCGGCCATGGCGTTGGCCGCCTGTTCCACGACGCGCCCGAAGTCGTCCATGTCGGCCATCCCGGCACCGGTCCTGAGCTGCGCCCTGGCATGTTCTTTACCATCGAGCCGATGATCAACATCGGCCGCCCCGACGTGAAAGTGCTCGACGATGGCTGGACGGCGGTAACGCGCGACCGCTCGCTGTCGGCGCAGTTCGAGCATTCGGTGGGCATTACCGAAACCGGCTGCGAGATTTTCACGAAAAGCCCGAAGGGGCTCGACAAGCCGCCTTATTGAGCGGCGTGGTCCGGAATATAATAGAGCGCGCCAGTACCGCCTCGAACGATAGCCGCGACGAGGCGCCGATCAAAGGTCGCTAATTTGCCGCCGCGCGAAACCGCCAACGCCAGCAAATAACTATCCGTTACCTGGCTGGGCTTGAGCAACAATGTGTGGTCGATCAAACGCTCGTCCAGCAAACTGATATCGTCGTCCCAGGCTTCGTGGCCAGGAAGCGCAAGAAGTCGCTGCAGGGGCCTTACTGTCGTGCCCGGCGACCCCGGTGAAGCGGGATAGCCAGGATGACCGACGATTCTCAGCACGCCGTTAATGGTGATCGGGCACGTCGCCCAACTGCGCCGACCTTCACGTTGAAACCATTGATGCGCAAGATCGTGGTAGAAATGATCGCGGTCAATCAGGGCAATCAGGACATTGACGTCGAGAAGATAGCTCACTCCTCGTCGTCACGCAGTCGGTTGACAAGTTCCATCGTGATCACAGCGGGCTTTTCTCGCGCCGGCAAAAGCTGGATGCCATTGCGGAACTCTACGGGTTGCCCCTGGCTAGCGGACGCTTGGATCGCTTTGCGCGCCAGCTCGGAAATGATTTGGCCCATGCTTGCTCGATCCTGCTCGGCCTTGGCACGGGCGAAAGCGAGAATGTCTTCGTCGATGTCGAGCGTGGTGCGCATGCTGCGAGCATACCGCATCAAGCATCAAGCATCAAGCATCAAGCATCACTCCATCTGCCGCAAATTTAAGCACGCTTGTTCGACCTGCGCAGGCGATGGGCATGGCGAGCGTCGCCCTTTGGCCGTTTCTCTTCCCTCCGCCGCCCCTCGCCTGTCTGGCACGGTTGTTGTAGGGTGCGGCCACAAGCATCGGCCCGGCCGGAATACCGGCATGCCTGGGTGAGGACCAAGCGACCGTGAAAAAGATTGAAGCCATCATCAAACCGTTCAAGCTCGACGAGGTGAAGGAGGCGCTGCACGAAGTCGGCGTCAGCGGCATTACCGTGACCGAGGCCAAGGGCTTTGGTCGGCAAAAGGGCCATACCGAGCTTTACCGCGGTGCGGAATATATCGTCGATTTCCTGCCCAAGGTGAAGCTGGAAGTGGTGGTGGAAGACGCGATGGCGCCGCGCGTGGTGGAGGCAATCGCCGCCGCAGCGCAGACCGGGCGCATCGGTGATGGCAAGATTTTTGTCATCCCCGTCGAAACCGCGCTGCGCATCCGCACCGGCGAGCGTGACGAAAACGCAATTTGACGCAGCGCAGCATACGCTTAAGACTATCCATCAACGCGCAACATGAGTCGCCCCGTGGCTGGGGATCGGGACACAAACAGAAAGGGCACGGGTTTCATGGCCAATACCGCCGCTGACGTTCTAAAGCAGATCAAGGACGAGGAGATCGAATGGGTCGATCTGCGCTTCACCGATCCCAAGGGGAAGTGGCAGCACCTGACCATGGTTTCCAAGGTGATCGGCGAGGACGAGCTGACCGACGGCCTGATGTTTGACGGTTCGTCGATCGCCGGCTGGAAGGCGATCAACGAAAGCGACATGATCCTGAAGCCCGATCTGGACTCGGTCTATGTCGATCCCTTCTCGGCGACGCCGATGCTGATCATCTTCTGCGACATCGTCGAGCCTTCGACGGGCGAGCTTTACTCGCGTGATCCGCGCGCCACCGCCAAGCGCGCAGAGGCATATCTCAAGGCGACCGGCGTGGGCGACACCGTCTATGTCGGGCCCGAAGCCGAGTTCTTCATGTTCGACGATGTGCAGTTCGAAACGAGCTATGCCACGTCCTTCTACAAGATCGACGATATCGAGCTGCCGACCAACACCGGCAAGGCCTATGAGGGCGGCAACCTTGCCCATCGGCCGCGTGCCAAGGGCGGTTACTTCCCCGTCGCGCCGGTCGATTCCGCGACCGATATTCGCGGCGAGATGGTTTCGACGATGATGGAAATGGGCTTGCCCTGCGACAAGCACCATCACGAAGTCGCCGCCGCGCAGCATGAGCTTGGCCTGACCTTCGGGACGCTCGTCCAGACCGCCGATCGCATGCAGATCTACAAGTACGTCGTGCATCAGGTCGCGCAGGCCTATGGCAAGACCGCGACCTTCATGCCCAAGCCGATCAAGGAAGATAACGGATCGGGCATGCACACGCATATGTCGATCTGGCAGAATGGCAACCCGCTGTTCGCCGGCAATGGCTATGCGGGCTTGAGCGACCTGTGCCTCTATTACATTGGCGGCGTCATCAAGCACGCCAAGGCGCTGAATGCCTTCACCAACCCGACCACCAACAGCTATAAGCGGCTGGTGCCGGGCTATGAAGCGCCGGTGCTGCTGGCCTATTCAAGCCGCAACCGCTCGGCCTCGTGCCGCATTCCCTATGGCGCGGGAGCCAAGGCGAAGCGCGTCGAATTCCGCTTCCCCGATGCGCTGGCCAACCCCTACCTCGCTTATGCCGCGCTGCTGATGGCGGGGCTGGACGGCATCCAGAACCGCCTCCACCCGGGCGACCCGATGGACAAGAATCTCTATGACCTGCCGCCTGCCGAGCTGGAGCAGGTGCCGACGGTGTGCGGCAGCTTGCGCGAGGCGCTCGACAGCCTGGAGGCCGATTACGAGTTCCTGCTCAAGGGCGACGTGTTCAGCAAGGACCAGATCGACGCCTATATCGAACTGAAGCGCGAGGAAGTCGCCCGGTTCGAAATGACGCCGAGCCCGGTCGAATATGATATGTATTACAGCTCATAAGGGTTGTTTTTGGGTAAAGCGAAGGGCGTCCGGTGATGAACCGGGCGCCCTTTTCGTAACGGCTAACCCCCGCCCTTGGCAGGCATTGAGCCGCTCGCCCGGCGGCCCTATCGCCCGCCGTCATGGCTGAACCTTCCCCCACTCGCCCGCCCCGCCTGGCGCTGATCCTTGGCCTTGCCGGTCTCCTCCCCGCGCTCGCTGCGCTGGTGTTGACGCGCGATCCCGAATGGCGGTTTTCCGCGCTGTCGCTGGGCTTTGCCTATGTTGCGCTGATCCTGAGCTTTCTGGGCGGGCTGTGGTGGGGGCTGGCCGCGCGGGCAGAGCGCGCGCCCGCCTGGCTATGGGTTGCCGCCATTTGCCCAAGCCTGATCGCGCAGGCGGGGTTCTGGCCCTGGGCCTTTGGCGATCCCTGGCCGGGACCGTCGTTCATCGGGCTGGGTGTAGCGTTGATTGCCGCGCTGGCGGTCGACGTCGTGCTGGTTCGGCAGGCGCTGGCGCCGCGCTGGTGGCTGGCGCTGCGCGTGCCGCTGTCGATTGGACTCGGCTTGATCTCGCTGCTGCTGGGGATAGCCTAACGGCAATGGCTTCCGTCATGGCGAGGCCGCTGGCCGAAGCCATCCAGCCCGGCAGCGCGATAAATTCGTCGGCCGCCCCTCCTCGCCATGGGCAGGCCAGGAGCGCGCGCTCTAGTAATCCTTGGAGACTTTGACGTTGGCGCTGGTGCGGCCCAGCGTCGACACGGTCGAGAGCAGCGACAGCCAGCGCGTCACCTGAAACTCCACCTGCGTCGCCGAATAGCCCTGCCCGTCGGTGATGATCTCCGCGTAAATCCGCCGGGTGACATATTTGCCCGCCGCAAAGGCCGTCGATCGCTTGATCGTCGGGTCGGCGGGCAGGATGCGCAGCCGGTCCAGCCCCACCGCGCGGCGCACGGCGTTGATCGGGTTCAGGCCATTGCCGCCCCCCTGCAACGCCGCCACCGCCGACGCCAGTTGCAGCGCCTCGGGCGCTGACAAATTGGTGATGGAGGTGCCGAACAACAGGCGCGACAACAGCTCATCCTCGGGCAGGGCTGGTGTGCTGGTAAAGCTGATCTGCGGCTTGATCGCCTGGCCGGTAACGCGGATCGACGCGGTCAGGTTGGTGGCATCGCCATTCGCCAATATGTCGAGCGTCGGATTGACGGGTTGTTCGCCCGTGAAGCGGATAAGCCCGCGTTCGAGCGCGAATTCGCGGCCGGCAAATTCGTAATTGCCGCGCACCAGATCGGCGCGGCCAGTGATTTTGGGATCGGTCGGCTCGCCTTCGATCTTGAGATTGGCCGACCATTCGCTCGACAAGCCAAGGCCGGTGACGATGAGGCCAACATCGGCGCGCGCGGCGATATCAAGCCGCCAGGGCAGGACGGGCGCCTCCTCATCGGCCTCTTCCTGGCCGGGCACATTGATCTCGCGAATGTTGAGGCGCGGAACAGCGGTGGCAGCAGCAGCCTGACCGAGCCGGTAACGGCCCTTGATGATCGCCAAATTGCCGCCGATCACCCCGCCCGACCCATCCGACTTGATCGTCAGCGGCCCGGTGACGGTGGCGGCGATATCGTCGCGATTGATGATCTGGGCATTGGTGGCCTGGACATTGAGGTCCATGCCAAAGCCATTGACGGCGGCAAAGTCGAACGTGCCGGTGCCCGTAGCGCGACCGCCCTTGCCCGCATCGGCGGCAAAGCTGGTGATCGCAAGCTTCGATCCCGCAAAGCTGCCCCCTGCCTGGACATTGGTTAGGACGGTGCCAGTCACCGCGCTTTCGATGCGCGCACCATTGGCGCGCAGCGCGCCGCGAATGCGGGGATCATTGACCTGCCCCCCAATATCCGCGCCGATCGCGACTGGCCCGGAAAGGTCGATCGTCTCAAGCCCGGTCAGCCGCCACAAGGTATCGGCCGGGCCATTATAGCGCAGCTGCGCGAACAGCCCGGCATGGCTGAGCCGCGAGACGAGGTCGCCCTGCCCCAAGGGCGACAAGCGCGCCTGGGCGCGGCCGATGGTCTTGCCCTCGCTCGCCATGACCGCGCGCATCACCGCGGCATCAGGCGCGAGCACGGCGGCAAGACCAACGTCGATCGGCTTGGACGTCTGCACCAGGCCCGATCGGCTGAGGCCGCGAATGGTAAGGTCGGCACGGCCGGTGGGGGCGGCGCGCGCGCGATCGGCATAGCTCAGTTTGCCCGAAGCGACGCCCGCCAGGCCAAGATCGGGATAGGCAATGTCGAGCACCGATAGCGGCATGCGGGCAACGGTGGCATCGACGCTCATCCCGCCGCCGCCCAGGCTGCCCGACACATCCGCCTCGCCATCGGCAAACTGGATGCGGGCAGGCGCCAGCCGCCATTCGTCGCCCTGCCGGGTCAGGATGGCGGGGCCGGCGAGCTTGATCGGCCGCCGGTCAATGACGCCATTGGCGACCAGCGCATAACGATCGGGCGCGATATCGACGACCGCGTTGAGGTCGAACGCGCGGCCGCGCTGACCGCTCAACTTGGCGACGAGCTGACCGACGCCGTCCTTCAGGTGGATCGAACCATTGGCGCGCGACAGCGCCAGCGAGCCGCGCCGCAGCCCGCCGAGCCGGAAATCGCCGGTAATATCGGTATGATCGCTCACCAATGCGACCGCATCGAGCTTGCCGCTTCTCAGCCGCACGTCATTGTCGAACTGGGCGCGGTCGGCGATGAGATGCGCCTCCACCCGTTGCGCCTCGCCCATAGGCGACAAAGCGAGCGTCCCGTTGATGCCGCCCCGTGCCAGGGTGATCGTGCCGTCGACCCCATGGTCAGCAAGGTGCAGCGTGCCGCTGGCGTGGACGCCGCCTGCATCGAGCGCGGTGATGACGATGGCGCCATTGCCCGTCTTGGGCAGCAGCAGCTGGCCCATGCCGGTAAAGCCGCCGAGCATCGACCCGCCGCTAGCCTTGACGTCATAGCCCGCCGCCGTCGGCACCAGATCGGCCTTCACATTGCGCAGATCGAGCGCGGCGTCGGGATGATCGAACGTGAGCGCCAGCCGGGGTCGCTCGATCGGTCCGTCCAGCGCGATGGTGAAGGCCCCATAGCGCGCCTGCGTGCCGCGCCCGTT
>JBOFDB010000477.1:0-5813 GCA_051646545.1 Sphingomonas sp. | reverse complement strand
CCGACATGCCCCATCTGGCTGCCGATATGGATGAGGCTGCCGGCGACCCCCTCCGCGATCATCCGCCGCGCGGCTGCCTGTGCCACGAAGAACGCGCTTTTGACGTTGAGGGTGAGGACCGCGTCATAATCGGCCTCGGTCACTTCCTGCATCGGCTTGGGGCGGTTGGTTCCGGCATTGTTGACGAGGACGTGGAAGGCTGGGCGGCGCGCGAAGAAATCGGTGACCGCGGCGAGGTCGCTCACGTCAAGAACGGCATGGTCGGCAATACCGCCCGCCGCGCGGATTGCGGCGGCGGCGTCGGCGATCTCGGCTTCGGTCCGCGCCACCAGCGTTACCGCCGCCCCTGCCTCGGCCAGCGCGGCGGCCATCGCCAGGCCAATGCCCCGCCCCGCCCCCGTCACCACCGCACGGCGGCCATCGAGACGGAAGCTGGGCGTGACCGGCAGCGTCATTCGGCGGCGACCAGCGGCTGCACCGCGCCGGCATAGGGCACATTGCGTCCGCCATAGCGGCGCACGCGGATATTGGCCTGCTCGCCATGGCCGGCAAAGCCCTCCAGCGCACATAAGCGGCTGCAATATTCGCCGATCAGCGTCGTCGCCTCATCGGTCAATACTTTCTGATAGGTGCAGGTCTTCAGGAACTTGCCGACCCACAGCCCGCCCGTATAGCGCGCGGCCTTTTTGGTGGGGAGCGTGTGGTTGGTGCCGATCACCTTGTCGCCATAGGCAACATTGGTGCGCGGCCCCAGGAACAACGCGCCGTAATTGGTCATGTTGTTGAGGAAATAGTCGGGGTCGCGCGTCATGACCTGGACATGCTCGTTGGCGTAAAAATCGGCGACCTCGCGCATTTCCTCATAGCTGTCGCAGACAATCACCTCGCCATAATTGGCCCAGGCCTGCGAGGCGATCGATGCCGTGGGCAGGATGGTGAGCAGCCGCTCGACCTCACGCATCGTGTCTTCGGCGAGCTTGCGGCTGTTGGTGATCAGGATCGCGGGACTTTCCGGGCCGTGCTCGGCCTGGCCGAGCAGATCGGTCGCGCAAATTTCGCCATCGACCGTCTCATCGGCAATCACCATGGTCTCTGTCGGTCCAGCGAACAGGTCGATGCCGACGCGGCCGAACAGCTGGCGCTTGGCCTCGGCGACAAAGGCATTGCCCGGGCCAACCAGCATGTCGACCGGCGCGATCGATTGCGTGCCGAGCGCCATCGCGCCGATCGCCTGGATGCCGCCGAGCGCGTAAATTTCGTCCGCGCCAGCCATTGCCTGTGCGGCGACAATGGCGCGCGCGGGTTTGCCCTCAAACGGCGGCGCGCAGGTGATGACGCGCGGCACGCCCGCCACCTTGGCGGTGATGACCGACATATGCGCGCTGGCCAGCAACGGATATTTGCCGCCCGGCACATAACAGCCTGCGGCGTTGACCGGAATGTGCTTGTGGCCCAGCACGACGCCCGGCAGCGTCTCCACCTCCACCTCGTGCATCGAATCGCGCTGAATCTGGGCGAAGTTGCGCACCTGCGCCTGGGCGAATTCGATGTCCTTGATGTCCTGCGGCGTCAGCGCGTCGATGCACGCCTCGATTTCCGACGGGCTCAGGCGATAATCCTCGCGGTCCCAGCCGTCGAACTTGATCGACAGGTCGCGCACCGCCGCGTCGCCCCGTGCCGAGATATCGGCCAGCGTCGCCTCAACCGTGTCGCGCACCTTGCGGTCCAAATCCGCACGGAGCTCCGCGCTCGCGCCGCGCTTCAACCATTCCGCCATTTTCAGTCTCCGTTGATAGATGACGATGCGTCCCGGCGCAGATTGCCCAGCGTTTCGGGAATGCCCCACCAGATCAGCGCGGCGCCGAGAAAGCATCCGCTTGCCAGCGTCATGCCGATTGTCAGGCCAAAGCGTGCAGCAACCCCTGCGGTGATGAGGGGGGCGAAAAAGCTGATGATCCGGCCCCAGTTGAAGATCGACGCGGCGGTCGATCGCAGATGCGCGGGATATAACTCGGTCAGCCACGGTCCCCAGACCACACTCGAAGAGATGGCAAAACCATAGGCGAAGCCCGACGCGGCAATGACCGCCACCGAGGCAGGCGCGCGCAGATAGTAAATGATGATGGCCGCAGCGATGACGAACCCGATCGCGCCACAGCGGCGGCCATAGCGATCCGCCAGCCATCCCCAGGCGAAACCGCCGATGCAACTGCCCCAGAATTGCCACGACACGATGAGCCCGATCGCGGCTCCGTCGAGTCCCCGCACGGTTTTGAGATAGGTCGTCACCCACCCCGTAAAGGCCTGATAGGCAAAGAAGTTGAGCCCGCACATCAACACCAGCAGCAAGGTCTGGCGCCGCACCGCTGGTTTGAACAATTCGATGATCGGCAGCTTTGCCATGGCTTGCACCGGGCGCACGCCGCCATGCGGGATCAATCGCCGATCATCGGGCATGACGAGCAGCGCAAAGAAGCTGAGCACCGCCGGGATGGCACCGACATAGAGCAGAATGCGCCAGTCATGGTCGAGCACGAGCGCGCCGGCTGCGCCGAGCACCGCGACCGCAGCATTATAAACGCCCAGCGCCACGCCGGCGAGCCGACCGCGAATGGCGGGCGGGAACAGCGTCACATAGATGCCGACCGTAATCGGGTACATCGTGCCGGTGAAATAGCCGAGCGCGAAGCGCTGCGCGATCACTTGCGGGTAGCTCGTCACGAAGGCGCCGGTGACCAGCAGCAAACCATAGGCCAGCATCACGACGACCAGCGCGTTGCGCCGCCCGAAGCGATCGGCAAGCTGGCCGTTGATGACCGCGCCGAGCAGTGCCCCCGCCGCCTGGGCGCTATAGAGCGACCCCGCCTGGGTCAGGCTGAGATGAAGGTCTTCCGCAATATAGGGGCGCAGCACATCGACGGTGTTCCACGTCCATGCATAACAAAAATAGCCGGTCAGCAGGAAAGCGAAGGCGCCGATGCGCTGGGCCAGCGGCAGACTTTCGGCACGGCGCCAGTCGGAATCGTCGGCAAGGTCGACCGCCGGGGCGGTCGCTGCGTCCTCGGTGACGATGCTGGTCAACCGCGCAGCTCGGCAGGGCCAAGTTCGGCCATGCGCCCAAAGACATCAACGCCCATTTGCAGCAGCAGATCGGGAATATCGATAAAAACCCAGTTCTCCGCCAGCAGATCGCCCTCGCGGCGCCAGAAATCCATAACGCGCATGCCGATGCGCTTGTCGGTTGGCGGCATGCCCAGCCAGCCGCCGCCGGTGTGGGTGGCGCGCACACTGGGCCATCCGGTCGAGGCGACATAGGCGCGCTCGCCAATCCGGCATTTGTGGTCGCCGCCCTTGCGATCGGGAAAGGCGGTCAGGAACGGGCGCTGATGCCCGCGTTCATAATCGGCATGGCCGCAAAAGCTGCCAATCGCAGCCGGACCGAACCACCAGAAATCCCGCGTCCAGTAATCGACCATGCGCATATGGCTGAGGTCGGCGCCGCCATTATAGGTCATCAACGCCGCGATCATGGCTTCGACAAGATCGAGGCTTCGACGCGCCGCCGCCGGGTCGCCGACATTGTCCGCGACACCGTCGCGCGTCGCTGGTCCGGGCGGCACCAGGAAGGCGCCCAGCGGCCGCGCCATCGGCCATACGCCCGACTGCATCATCAGCCCGGGCAGATCGAGGATCAGGAAGGTTTCCACCATCCGCCCCGCAACCCAGCGATCAAAGCGGCCGAACCGCAGAAAAGCGGGCAGGCCCGTCGCGGGAATACCCCATAGCGATTGCGCGAAAATGCCCGCGATATGGCCTGTGCTCGCCGTCCATTCGCCCCCGGCAAATTGCCCCGACAGCAAGATATCGAGCCGTTCCTCAGCATGGGGAAACGCAGCTAGGATGGGGCCCATCAGCGCATCAGCAAAGGCGTCCGAACCGGTCACCTGGTTCAGCGGATGCGGCCCGTTCAGCACATAATCGGGCGCGCAGAGCGCCGCCGCCCGCGCAGCACCCGCCGCCGTATGGCTTGATTGAAGACGCAACGCCCTGATGTCTGCGGAAGGACTAGCCATCAACCGCCCCTAGTTTGATCCCGATCATATTGACTTCGAATGCAACGCGCGTAAAGCTCGAAATCTACGACGCTCAAGTTTAGGTAAGTGACATGGCCGAGGCGACCGATCTGATCAGAGCTGTCGCGTCGACCGCGTTGGAGGACCGGATCGTCCGCTATGCCGATCTGGTGCCTTGTCACAATGCGTTTATCGACACCCGAACGCCGGGATCATCGGCCAAGGAAAATTTCACGATCATTGGCCCCGGGGTGTCGGAAAATCCGGCGCAGCATGTCCACATCGCCGAGCCGCATGGCTTTAATATCGGTGGGGCGCGTCAACCGCCGGGCTGCGTCAATTCGCAGCACAGCCATGAGACGGCGGAGACCTTTGTCGTCCATAGCGGCACATGGCGGTTCGATTTTGGCGAGCATGGCACGGAGTCGAGCGTCGAGGCAGGCCCCGGCGATATCGTGTCGTTCCCGACGCGCGCCTTTCGTGGCTTCACCAATATCGGACATGAGCTGGGTTTCCTGTGGTCAGTGTTGGGCGGCGACGATCCCGGGCGGGTAACCTGGGCGCCACGCGTGTTTGAGCTGGCACGCGATTATGGTCTGGTGCTGCTCGAAAACGGCGCGCTGATCGACACCGCAAAGGGTGAGGCGATCCCGCCGGGTATCGCGCCAATGCCCCCCACTTCCGCCAGCGACGTCGCGGCCATGTCGCGGATCGACCAGGATCAGGCCGATCGACTGGTGGTGCGGGCCAGCCATGTCGGGCAACCGGGCATGGGCCTGGGCCGCTATACCGGCATTGTCGAGACGCCGTTGGTCGGCGGCGCGGCGGAAGGGCTGGCGGCGGGGCCACTCAATTGGCCGCACGGTTTTGTCGTACGACGGCTCGATCTTGCCACCGGCGCGCAGACGCCGCGCCATCGGCGCGATGCTGCTGAAGTGCTGTTCATCCAGTCGGGCGCGCTAACGATCGAGGTTGATGGCACGAACGCTGATCTGGCCCCCGGCGACACCGTCACGATTCCGATAGGAGCAGTTCGGCGTTTCACCAGCACCGCACCGACAATCATTTTCGCCGTGCGCGGCGGCGATGCGCCCGCTGCGGCCATGGTTGAATGACCGTTCCCGGGGTTGCGGGGCGCGACATCGCTGCGCTGCTGGCGCCGCAGGGCGCGCGTCGACAACCGCTTGACGGCTATGATGCCGACTATGCCGATATCGTCGACTACATCATTCGCTGCACGCACCGGATTTGGGAGCAGAAGGACATCGGCCTGATCAAGACGCATTACGCCGATGATTGCCGGATGCATTTGATGACCGGCCCGATTGACGGCGCAGGCGGGGTGGTCGCCAACACGATCCGCACGCTTGCCGCCTTCCCTGACCGGACGCTTGTCGGCGAAGCGGTGATCTGGTCGGAGGAAGCTGGTGGTGCCTATCTTTCGTCGCACCGCATCACGAGCAGCGGCACGAATCTCGGCATATCCGACTTCGGCCCTGCAACGGGGCGGCGCGTGCAATTCACCACGATCGCCGACTGCCTGTGTCGCGAGAACCGGATCGTCGAGGAATGGCTGGTGCGCGACAATAGCGGGCTGGTGCTGGGCCTGGGCTTGTCGCCGCGCCGCATCGCCCGCGATCAGGCCGCCCGCGACAAGGAGAATGGCGGCCGCGCCACCTGGCGAGCCGAGGCGATGCAACGCGTGCGCGACCGGCCTGCCGCAAGGTTCCTGGATTCTCC